>DYPD01000131.1 GCA_020720115.1 Thiomargarita sp.
GAACCCACACAATCAGCTTGGAAGGCTGAAGTTCTACCATTGAACTACACCCGCACAAGTAACTGTTTCCTAACCAAATTGCTGCTTTCAAGTTTCATTTGGCGTTAGGTGGTGGAGGGGGGGGGATTCGAACCTCCGAAGGCTGAGCCGGCAGATTTACAGTCTGCTCCCGTTGACCGCTTGGGTACCCCTCCACAAAGAAGCGCGGATTATCCACAGTTTAAAAAATGATGTCAAGTTATTTGGCTAAAATTTTTCAAAATGAGCATTAACGTCTATATGAGGGGAAGCGCAAGGTTTCTATGTATCAGCAAAAAATGCGGCAGTTTGCGCATATTGCTTGAGGCTGCTGTCTATTTGATTGATCTGTTGACGAAACGGGTTGCTGTCGCGTAAGTGCTTGGTATACCAGGCTAAATGCTTGCGTGCCATGCGCACGCCGGTGTATTCGCCATAGAAGGCGTATAGGGTTTGTAGGTGTTCTAGCAGGATTGCGCCGACGGCGGCGGGTGTTGGAGATGGGAGGCTTTCGCCGGTGTTCAGGAAATGGTTTGTTTGGGCAAATAGCCAGGGATTGCCTTGTGCGGCACGTCCGATCATGAGTGCATCTGCGCCTGTGTATGCCAGCACTTCAGCCGCTTTGGTGGGGCTGTTGATGTCGCCGTTGGCGATAATAGGGATGCTCACTTGCTGTTTGATGGCGCGGATGGTGTCGTATTCGGCGTTGCCTCGATAAGCGCAGGCGCGGGTACGTCCATGAACGGCTAATGCTTGGATACCGCTGTCTTGGGCTATTTGTGCGATGCGCACGCCGTTGCGCTGTTCGGGACTCCAACCAGTGCGGATCTTGAGGGTGACAGGCACGCTGACGGCGTTGACGACGGCGCTGAGTATGCGCCCAACCAGCAGTTCATCGCGCAACAGGGCAGAGCCAGCCATGAGGTTGCAGACTTTTTTGGCGGGACAGCCCATGTTGATGTCTATGATTTGTGCGCCCTGGTCTTGATTGAATCGCGCTGCTTGCGCCATTTGCTGCGGGTCAGCGCCGGCAATTTGCACACTGCGCGGCTCGATTTCGCCGACGTGGTTGATGCGGTGGCGGGTTTTGGCACTGCTCCAGAGCACGTTGTTGGCGCTGATCATTTCGCCTACTGCCAGCCCTGCGCCCATGCGTTTGCACAGTTGGCGAAAGGGGTTGTCGCTGACGCCCGCCATCGGCGCTAAAACGAGGCGGTTGGGTAGGTAAAAATGCGCGAGTTGCCAGCCGTCAGTGGGGTTCATAAGGCGCTATACAAGGTGTTTGCTGACAATGTAGCTGTTACTCAAAAGTCCAGCGCATGGTTGCCATCAACGAACGCTGTATTTCCGTTGGTACACGCCAAAATTCTTCAACGGCTTCCAGATGCGAAGAACTTAACAGGTTTTTACCAATGAGCGCCCATTCCCAATGCTTGGTTGGCGACCAGGCTAAACGCATATCCAGGGTGAGATAGTCTGGTGTCGGGTAAGGGCTACCGCCTAGTGCTCCCATCATAGGCGCTGCGCCAACATAACGTAGCCAAGCATCGGCATTGATGTTGGCTTGAACGCGCCAACTGCTACGCAAGGAGAGTTGTTGCATGGGACTGCCTTGTTCATAGCTTGAGGCGGATCCGGGTGGGAGTATCTGCTCTAATGGCAAATCAGATTTTAAATTCATGTCCATCAGGTTGTACGCCAGTTGCCAGCGCCATTCTGTATTGGGTTGCCAATCAATCGCCAGTTCTACACCCTGGGTTGAGCCTTTGATGGTGTTTTGTAATTGACTGTTGGTATAGAGGAAGTGAGTGCCAGAAAGCATTCCCAGGAAAGCAACATCCCGTAATTGATCGTAGGTGTTGTAGTATAAGGCTATGTCTAACAACAATTTGTTTTTAAGTTGCGTGCGATAGCCTAGTTCATAAGCCAGCACTTCCTCTGGTTGAAAATCCGGGTCTGATTTAGCGGCTAAGAGCAAGGGCATGGGGAATGGACTCATTGGCACCGTGATGTATTGCGCAGAAAATTTGTATTGTTCCACGGAGCGATCCGCCCGCGAAGGCAGGCGCACCGCCCGCGCAACACTCGCCCACAGGGTATCGTTATGGCTAGGCGTCCACAGCAAACGCAGGTTTGGCTGCCATTCCAGATTGCTGTATTCACTGTCTTCGGCTTTGATACCAGCAACCAACCAGAGTTTATCCTCTAGCAATTCGATTTCATCTTGCATAAAGGCACTGAAAATATTCAGCGATTGGTTATTAGGCGTAATATCAAAAACAATTTGGCTATTAACGGAATTAGTGCTATGGCGATAAGCCGCACCCCATACCAGATCATGCCGCTTACCGAGCAACAGGTGATGTTGAATATCCAGATTTGCGGTAAAAGAAGATTCGTCATACTCAAGACTGTTGCGATCATAGCTGTCTACATAGGCTTGTACGCTAATGTCTGAATCCAGCGCCAGTGCCTTTTCCCAATGTCCAAGCACATGCCCACTGTGTATATCTGCGGTTGTATGCGCTAAATAGCCTAAACTGGGTAAGCTGACATCGGGTAAGTTCAAGGATTCGCCTTGCAATAGGTGTGCAGCTTCGGCGGTAAGAATGTAATGCTCATCACCCAGTTTTCCCCAATCACTGCGTAGCCCTATTTGATAACGCTCAAAGTCATCTTGCACAGCCGTACTATCCAGTGCTTTTTGTGCGTTCTCATGCTCTACCTTGGCATAAGCACGGTAGCTTGCCGCATCACTGATTTGTCCGCCCCAGCGTGCGCTACCGAGTTGTTGTTGATTACCCGCCACTAAATTGACTTCGCCGCCCTGCGTATCCTGACTAGGGCGCGTGATGATATTGATGATACCATTGACCGCATTAGCCCCCGACAGGGTTGCGCCAGGTCCCCGAATCACCTCAATACGTTCAATATCTTCCAACAACGGACTGTGCATTTCCCAATACACACCAGAAAAGCTCGGTGTATAAACGCTACGCCCATCAATCAGCACCAATAATTTACCCGCAAAACGCCCATTGAATCCACGAATAGTCACCGACCACTTGCTGGCGCTGATTTGCCCGACTTCCACCCCTGGCGCCAAGCGCAAAGCTTCCGGCAAGCTAGTCGCACCAGAACGACGCATATCTTCTTGAGTAATCACAAAAGCCGCAGCGGATGTATGAGATAAGCTTTGCGACTTACGCGAAGCGGTAGTGACCTCCATATTCATCAATTGCTCAAGGTCTAGCCCCAGTAAAGCCTGACCATCAATGGCATAACTCGGCACAGTATTCGCGCAAAGAGCGCGCAGCACCCAGCAACCAAGACTGGATCGAACGGCTAAAGACATATTAAACTTCCTCGTTAGATATGATGTTTTATTGCAAAATGTAGCAAATATTGAGGGCATTTATGCCCTGCCATTTTACAACAAAAACCGAGAAAATTTCTGTCATATAGTGATTAAAACAGCTTTAATTGAGTGCTTTTGAGCACCTTAATCATCCATTAACCTATTCATTAGCCTATAAAAAAACCGACTCATGCACATTAACACCCAGAAACTGCTGGACTGGATTACAGCCTGTAACAAACCGGAAAACCAACAGGATTTCCTGCCCTTTAACATTGCCGGACAGCGCGTCGGCGCGATTAACCGCCTGCGCTTACCTTTGCTGCAAGCACGGCCCGAAATCTTTATCTGTAGTGACACCCAGATCAGCTTAAATCCCGCTTTGGATACGCCCGCCCAACGCACGCAGGCACTCGATTCAGTGCTGCGTCAATGGCGTGAACAAGCGGTTTTTTTTGGCTGGCGCGACGAATCCTATCGCGTTGCCACCGACTTTGATGCCGAACCCCTGTTGCTCATGGAACGCGCCGCCACATCAATGTTTGGTGTGCGCAAATACGGCATACATCTGAATGGTTTTACTTGGCGTAACGGTGAATTGCACATGTGGATTGCCCGCCGTTCATACCAGAGTCCAACCTACCCTGGCATGTTGGATCAACTGGTAGCGGGTGGTTTAGGTGCAGCTTATAGCGCCCGTCAAACCATGCAAAAAGAAGCCGCAGAAGAAGCAGATATTCCTGAAATGCTTTCTGCCCAGGCAAAAGCGGTTGGCACTGTCAGTTATCGCACCACGCGGCACAATAACTGGGTAGAAGATGTGTTGTTTTTGTACGATTTAGAATTGCCAGAAGACTTTGTTCCGCACAATACCGATGGTGAAGTTGAAACCTTTTATTGCATGAGCATAGCAGAAGTGCTGGTGCATCTCACCGACAGCACCGATCAATTGAAATTGAACTCCAATTTAGTCGTCATAGATTTCCTGCTACGCCATGCCTACCTTACCCCAGAAATGCCGCATTATGTAGCAATTGCTCAAGGCTTACGGCAATAATTCCATCAAGCGCCGCGTTGAGACAGTGGGTTAATGCTCTCGCGTGGCTAGAAATTGAATGGCTTCCCAGCGTTCTTGCATGATTTGTAGATTTACCCGTGTTGGTGCAATGTAAGTTAAATTATCTGCCCCATCTAAAGCTAGATTGTCATAAGCCTTCAACTTGAATTCATCCAACAGCTTTTTATCACTGCATTCAATCCAACGCGCCGTAGCGACTTGCACAGGTTCAAAATGGCATTCAACCTTGTACTCATTTTTCAAGCGCCAAGCCACCACATCAAATTGTAAAATACCAATAGCGCCGAGAATCAAATCATTATTGCGTAAAGGACGAAAAACCTGAGTTGCACCTTCCTCGCTTAATTGAATCAAACCTTTATGCAAGGCTTTCATGCGCAATGGATCGCGCAGCACCGCACGGCGAAACAACTCAGGTGCAAAATGCGGAATGCCGGTGAATTTAAGACTTTCCCCTTGAGTAAAAGTATCGCCGATTTGAATGGTGCCGTGATTATACAAACCCAGAATATCGCCTGGAAAAGCTTCTTCTGTGTGTTCGCGTTCGCCCGCCATAAAAGTCATGGCATTACTGATTTGCACACCGCGCCCCAAACGCACTTGATGCAGCTTCATCCCCTGCTGATATTGCCCAGAACAAACACGCAAAAAAGCCACGCGGTCGTGATGCGCCGGGTCCATATTCGCTTGAATCTTAAACACAAAACCGGAAAACTTATCTTCTTTAGGATAAACCTCGCGCTCATGAGTTTCTCGCGGCAGGGGCGCAGGCGCATATTCGGTAAAGCTATCAAGCAACGCCTGCACACCGAAGTTATTGATTGCAGAGCCAAAATAGACCGGTGTTAAGCGCCCAGAGAGAAATTCATCCCTATCAAATGCGTGACTCGCACCCTTGACCAATTCGATTTGTTCATCCAATTCTGCCAAGCGATAAGTGCCTAAAACCTCCGTTAAACCTGGATTATTCAAGCCTTTATACACCTTGCCCTCAGTCATTTGCTCGTTACGCCCCGGTTCAAACAGGGTCACGCTCTGATCTAAAAAGTTGTACACCCCCTTAAAGGTCTTACCCATACCGATAGGCCAAGTAATAGGCGCACAATTGATCTTCAACACGCTTTCAATTTCATCAAGCAATTCAATGGGTTCAAGTCCTTCGCGGTCTAGTTTATTGACGAAAGTGATGATCGGCGTATGACGCAAACGACAGACTTCCAGCAACTTGATAGTGCGCTCTTCCACCCCCTTTGCCGAATCTATCACCATCAGCGCCGAATCCACCGCAGTCAGCGTACGATAGGTATCCTCCGAAAAATCACCATGCCCTGGCGTATCTAACAGATTGATAATCTTGTTTTTATAGGGAAACTGCATGACTGAGGAAGTGACAGAAATACCGCGTTGCTTTTCCAACTCCATCCAGTCAGAAGTCGCGTGACGTGCGGCTTTGCGCCCTTTCACTGTGCCCGCTAACTGAATCGCACCGCCAAACAACAGCAGTTTTTCAGTGAGCGTGGTTTTGCCCGCATCAGGGTGGGAAATAATTGCAAAAGTGCGGCGTTTGGAAATTTCTTGTTCGAGTGTTGCCATGATGACCAGAATGTTGAGGTAAGTTAAATCAAAGACTCGTGTCTATAAAAGGCTCACAAGCCCACTAAAAAAGACTATAAAAACAAAGGAGTAACTTGATTTTTAAAAATTTAGAGACAGCTAAAATGCGCCTAACTATACTCAAAGCGTTGCCAAATTGCATTTTTTTAGCCTGAAAAAATTATTTAATTAATTGATATTAAAAGTTTTTATAAAACCCATACCCGTTTTCAAACGGGCTTTAGCAAAGCTTATACTGACTCTGCTGCTACTTAATTGTAGAATAAGCCCTTAGAAGGTGCTTTTGTGCGCATTACTGTTGCCACCTACAATTCAAAATCCAGTATTAACCAATTGTTTGTTAATGATAAAAATGCAGCCTAGCAACTATGCCAAGGCGCTCTATAATAGTTTTATTTCCTGATATATCAAAAAAACGCTTTCTACTTTAGGACAGGAGCTGTTTGTATGAGCGAATCTTCGCACGAGAAAAAATCTAAAACCTCCGAACCGCCAATTGACACCGCTGCGACGGAAGCAATGAGCGCCCAAGCATTAGCCGAAACTCTGCAAAAAGAGGCTTCCAGCAATCAAGTTGAGCGTTTTGTACAAAGCTTTGAACGTAGCGCACGGCGTTGGGAAATTGTTGTCTATCCGGCGCTCTTTGCTTTTGTGGTACTGGCAGGCTATGGTTTCTTCTTAATTTATAGCCTAACAAACAGCGTGGCTTCCATTGCGCGTAGCATGGACCCTAACATGGGCGAGCACATGGAAAGCATGGCGCAAAATATCAATGTTCTATCTACAGAAATTAAAGATATGTCGCGGGAAGTAAAAAGCATGTCATTGAAAATGGAAAAAATTTCAGTGCAAATGGAAAGTATGCCGCCGTTGCCTATTTATATGCAGAGCATGGATGAATCCATGTCCACCATGAATCAGTCTATGGCACATTTGAATACTTCAATCAACAATATTGCTTTAACTACTGAAAACATGCGCCAGAGCATGGCAAATATGAATCAAAGCGTTTCTCGTCCTATGTCGTTTTTCAATAGTTTTGCACCTTGGTAGAAATCAGAGCAAAAATTCTACTTTATTGCATAAAAAAACGCCGCATAAAGCGGCGTTTTTTTATGCAATAAAACCATGCTAAAGCTAGTCTAAACCCATCTGTAGATCGCTTTGTAAGGCTTTAATTTCTTTTTGCAACCGCTGTTCTTCAGCGTGCAGTTTTTGCACTGCTTGCGCATCTTTAGCCGAGCTTTGTGCTGCTTTTTGCAGCTCTAAGGTTTGTCCGCGCAACAACTTGGCTTTTTTCAGTAAACTTTGTTTACGTTGTTCAGCTTTTTTCGTTGCCGCTTGTTTACGCGATAATTGTAAGCTGAAGTCTTCCAGAGTCTGATCCATTGCTTGAGTTGCTTGTCCTAATTGCGCAACTTCGCCTGCTAAACTCACCTTTTCCCTGTGCAACTGCTGTTGTTCAAGCTGGGTGCCCTGTTGTGCTTGCTTCAGCGCCTCTAGGTTGCGCTGCCGATCCTCCAGACGCTTGTCGTAAGCGCCTGAAGTTACACCATAAATGCCGCTGATAAAACCGCCCTGCCCAGGATCATCAGTCACGGCGCAGGCTGTCAAAAAAACCACTGGTATCAATGCAAGAGTTTTGTGCATGGCTAAAGACTCCGTTTACAACGCAATGGTGCTGCTGACTGCTTGTAATTGCTGGGTATTTTTTTCCAACTGCACCTTTTGCGCACGCAATTGCGTAATACGCTGTTCCCAGGTTTGAAGCTGTTTGGCATCCGCTTTACCCGCTTTAGCTTTGGTTTCTTTGTGCAGAGCTTCCGCAGTTTCCAATTCGCTGTTGACAGCTTGCAAGCTTTTTTGTGCTTGAGCGTTGCGCTGATCAATTTCGGCTTTTTTGCTTTGCAACACGGCTTGCTGGGTTTTACCCTGTTTGAGCTTGGTATTCAGGCTTTTGACTTGCTTGCGATAGCTTTGAATATCTGTTTGCAAAGATTGATTAACTGCCTGAGTTTGTTGTAAAACTTCGGCAAGATGAGCGCTTTCTCCAGTAATCAAATCCTCCTGAGTTTTGTATTGTTTTTTGCGTTTAGCCAGTTCGTTACCCAGAATAAAGCCACCCGCACCGCCAATGGCAGCACCAATAGCGGCACTTTCGGCATCGCCGCCAAAAGCCGCGCCAAGACCCGCCCCCAGCAAAGCCCCGATAGCAGTGCCTTCAGCTTGAGTGCGCATAGTGTCGTTACCTTGAACGCCGCCGTCGGTGGCAAAACAACCGGATAGCAAGGCGCTGATTAACACTGGAGTGAATACGGAACCTGTTAAATGAATGTGCATAATACGCTCCTTTAGGTTGGGTACGTCGTTATGAGCCTAGATGAAAAACCACCCTTGATAGCGATCAAGTGATAGCTCACATCCTTCCAGCATAAAAGGTGCTTAAAATATAAACATAAGCAAAACCTTTTGAAATTTTATGCAAGGATTAGGTAAGGGTAAGCAGCAGGCGCAGAAAAATTTGCTTTTCCAGTAAACAATAGCACAAAAGCAGAGCAGTCTTTAGCGGAAAAATGCTGCAAATGAACACCAAACAGACCCATAACCATCGCAGGTTTAATGACTATTCGTAAAAAATCTTTACATGAGGAAAATGTTTAAACTTTTCGACTGTTCTCTGAGCCGTGCGCGTGCGCGACAAATGCGCTATCAACATATCCTCGGTCATACGCAACAGATTTTCCTCCAACTCCAAGCACAAGGTTTCTCGATCTTGCTTCACAAAACCTTTGAACTGAATTTCCAAACGCTCTAACAGCTGCTTATCCTGAGTTTTCAATATTAAGCGCACTTTCTTCTGCGTAGGTAAAGGCGGGTAATCGCGTAAAGTTCTATCCGTCATCTCCATACGCGCAGAAATCCGCGAAATACTGATGGGATAAGATTCACCAAATCGTCCGAACATTTCCATATAGCCCGCGTCACTGCCAGGCAACAAACGCAACGGTATGCACCAATGCGGATTTGCCGTCCACGCCTCGCCAGGATTACGCAATTTGCGGTAGTTAAAATGCACCTCCGCCCCCTCACTCCTCGCCAACAACAAACAGCGTACCACCGCCGACGGCAAATAGGGCTTCAGCGGCGAATCCACCCACGCCTGTCCCATCAACCACACCGTTGCATCGCGGGTTTGGCGACTGTTTAATTGCAGCATTTTAGCGTTTTCCCCATACTCGACATCATCACAAAATGCTGCGTAGCGGCTCAAATCCTCATGCAGCGTGCGGCGACTTGCAGGCATTTTCACCCCAGCTTGTTCCAACCAGTCCACATAATCACGCAACGCCATAAAACCGTGAGATTTACGCCGCAAGCGGCTTTCCAACACGATTAAGCGTTCCGTGCGAGGAATTTCAAAGGGAGAATAAGGAAGTAGTTTAAGCAGCATAACGCCCATTATAAATGCGCAAAATAGATTGCGCATTGATTTTGGGGCATATTGCTGGAGGGGAGAGGGGAGCGTAGGCTTTACGCATAAATTTTATGGAGATAGCCGATCCCTTCGGACACTTCGACAAGCTCAGTGACCGAAGGGAACAGCTATACACCA
>DYPD01000132.1 GCA_020720115.1 Thiomargarita sp.
TTAGGTAAAGAGTGCCATTGAACCCCCGTTTTATTAATATAAAAGATGGCATTCACTATTTCTCTGTAGTCCTCCGCCTTCTTTTGATTTCCGCCTTTATAAGGATAGGCTTCAATTAATATTTGTTTAATGATTTCCCATTCTTCATCTGTCGTATCTGATGGATATTTTTTCTTATTCATTCTTTTAAGTTCCTTAAGAAAGCAAAGCGGTGTCCTGAGCTTACCGAAGGGTTGAAACCAAAAAATCAACGGGTTATAAAAACCATGACAATAAAATAGTTTTCATGTTTTGTATATTAATCAATACATTGGAATTCGTATAGGCTCTAAGACTGAACAATAAAACGGGTCTTGTGACCCGTACTTGAACTTTCAGTCTTTTCTTTAACCCTCCGTCTTTTGACGGTGGTTGTTAAGTTATAAAAATCCAGCAATTCGAGTATACATTAGCGTCAATGCGTAAGTCCGAGATAAAATAACTGTAAAAACAATAGGTAATAGCTTACCTATTGAGCCTCACCATGTTTCCCAGTAAGCTGTCATAAGAATGAAATATCTGAAGCAAACCAGCCATTTAAGCCTATAATAAAAGCTGATTAATAATAAATTAAGGGTTAAATCCAGCACTGCACTGATGTCGAACCGGGTGCTCGAATTAACTGGCTGTGGTTGCTTTATCCATCCACCATTGACAGGTACTTACTTGGCTAACCATGAAAAAGGGGAACTTCTAATGCAAACTCCAAGACTAGAGGGTATTTGTGCTTCAGTGCTAACGGCTGTAGGCATTATGCTGTTTGCACCGCTGGCATCATCAGTTGAAAATGAAGGAGGACCTGAACTCCATAGCTTGACTGCCTACTCTTGTGGGTCTGTGGGCTGTCATGCAGATATTTTTCAGCAGTGGAATAGTTCTATGCACGCTAACAGCGTGCCTATGAAAGACCCAATACATGCGGCTTTTTACCGCCAATTGGTTGGCGATCCCTTGCGTGAGGGAACGCAGATGGGCAATCAGTATCCGGTTTGCTTACAATGCCACGCACCTTTTGCGGCATTGGATGGGCGCACCAATTTGAATGCCAAGCCGGCTTATCATGATGGCATTAACTGCATGATTTGCCATACTTTTTCGCAATACACCGGGCGCACTGGTCAGGGTTCTGGTTTGCCTGGCGGCGTGCATGATTACAAACTTTCTTCGGACGTACTGCAAGGGGCACTAGGGCGCTATTTCAGCAGTCATCCGGATCAGCGCCAAGGTGAAGCGGCAAAGTCTTACCATCCCTATGCCATTGAACCCAATCAAAAACTGCTCAAAACCAGCCGCGCTTGCATTGGTTGTCATGATATACGCGACAATGCCGACGAAAACGTGTTTGAGGAAGATCGCATCGCTTGCCAAGCCTGCCATATGCCTAAAATCAACGGAGTTGCAGATCACAGTATGCAAGGCGGTCATAGTGCGGGCATGGTAAAACAGGCTTTATTGCTGAGTATTGAAGCGAAACCGGAAGCAGATCAACTCCTTACCCAAGTTAAGTTGCAAAATACCTTGCCGCATAGTTTTCCGGCGACCATGCCATTACGCAATGTCACCCTTAAAGTCGTGGCTTATGCGCAAGATGGACAGGTAGTTTGGGAAAATTTCCATACCAACGCCGCCAAAGAAGACCCCAAAGCCGTGCTGGTGTACAAACCCAATGGCTATATTGGACATCCGCCATTACCCGTGACAGCCATGCAAAGTCTCGCAGACAGCCATCTAAAAGCCAAAGAAACCCGCGTGTTAAGCTATAAAATCCCCGCCACCAAAGTGGCGCTGATACGCGCTGAAGCCTATTACAACCTGATTTTGCCCGATCAAATCTTGAATGCGCAGATACAGTACCAACAAACCATGCCCGCCTACCTGTTACCAAACAACAAACTCCCTGGTAGCGCGGGCGTTGCCGAGTTACGTTTCTAAAGGCACACATGGATACACCGGCAGACAGCGATAAAACGACTGAAGCAGAGCAGATTATTGAACAATACATGCTGGCTTCAGCCGGCACTGGCATGGTGCCGCTGCCGCTACTTGATACCGCTGCCTTGACCGGTGTACAGCTTAGAATGCTGCAACGCTTAAGCGCCCTTTACCGAGTCGAGTTCACCGTGCCGGTTGCCAAAACCCTGCTATCCACCTTAGCTACCACCACTTTCCGCCTCACCATCGGACGCAGTTTGTTCAGTTTCTCCAAATTCATCCCTGGTTTTGGACAATCAGTGGGCACAATGGGCACCGCTTTCTTAGGTATGGCTTCAACTTACGCCACCGGCAAAGTCTTTAGCAAGCACTTTGAACAAGGTGGCACTTTACAAAATTTCAACGTTAAAACCATGACTCTGTACTATCAACAACAGTTGGAAAAAGGCAAAGCGATTGCCAGCCAACACCTCAAAAATCTTTCTAACGCGTTACCCAACTAAAAACCTGCATGGATCAAGAAACCAGCGCCCTGCGCTCTGACGCGCCATTAGGCGAGAGTGAAAATGCAGCGGTCATAACCGAACCTGTGCGCGGGGTATTGGCAATGATTGCCGGCAAACCCCTAGAAGCCATTCCAAAAGACCTCTACATTCCACCTGATGCACTGCAAATATTCTTAGAAACCTTTGAAGGACCGCTAGACTTACTGCTCTATTTAATTCAAAAACAAAACCTGGATATTTTAAATATTCCTATTGCCCAAATCACTGCGCAATATCTACAATACATTTCCCTCATGCGCGAATTGCAACTGGATTTAGCCGCAGAATATCTGGTCATGGCAGCCTTGCTATTAGAAATCAAATCACGCATGTTATTGCCGCGAGAAGAAATTGTAGAAGAAGCAGACAGCGAACTCGATCCGCGCAAGCAATTAATTCAACAATTACAAGAATATGCACGCTTCAAAAAAGTGGCAGAAGCACTGGGCGATTTACCTACCGTTGGACGCGACACTTTTTTACTGGAGGTAGAAATGCCCGATATGCCACAAACCCGCATACCGCCTCAAATTCCTTTAGAAAATTTACTGTCTGCCATGCAAGACGTGTTATTGCGCCTAGAACTCTACAGCGCCCATCAGATTTTTAAAGAAGCCTTGTCAGTACGCGAACGCATGAGCAAAGTTTTAGCTCTCTTACAACAACAGCTACAAGCGGATTTTCCCATGCTTTACACCCGCCAAGAAGGTCGTGCCGGCGTAGTAGTGGCGCTACTCGCTTCTTTAGAATTAGTCAAAGAAAAGCTCATTTTAATTGACCAGCAACACGCATTTGGTCCCATCAGCGTACAGGCAAAAACCGGAGAAGACAGTAAACTGGATGATGCCGCGTTAGACATGCAGAGCGAATACGACTAAAAAATCTCCGCCAATGCTATGTTCAATTCAGGAAACAATACTGGAGTCGCTATATCATCAGCGGCGTATAAAGCAACTAATTGATATTTAGCTGTCTGTTCATCTAAGAAAAATTGAGAAATGCTCTGTTCATACGGGTAAACGAGCCAATATTCCTTAACTCCAGTTTCTGCATACAATTCAAACTTCAAACTCAAGTCTTTTTTCGCCGTGCTGGGTGACAGGATTTCAATAATCCAATCCGGCGCACCATCACAACCACGTTCAGTAATTTTTGCTGGATCGCAAATCACGCATAAATCCGGTTGTACTACAGTATAAACCTCGTTATCTGCCAGTGTTGATTCGTTGATGTTGTAGAGTTTTACGTCAAAAGGCGCGTGAAAAATTTGACAGCTTTGTTTATGCAAATAATTACCGATTTTTAATAAGAGTTCCCTAGAAAGTTGTTGGTGTTTCACTGTCGGCGCAGGGCACATGAGTTGAATCTTGCCCTTAATGAGTTCCACTGCTTCTTCAAAGCGCCAGGTCAAATAATCAGCGTAGCTGTAGGTTGCATTCGGATTGAGTTGGGAAAATTTGGTCAGCATAAGCGGCTTTCTCCTAAACATGGGGGTAGTCAAAACAGTTTAGAGTAATGCGCAGCGCATGTCATGCGCTGGTCAAATCAGCGTTTTAAGATGGATTTTTGCCATTTCACTACCCCATTTTGGAGGCTTTGATGATCACGGAAACCCCTTTAAGCGCAGAAGAACTGCGCCTGATACACGCTTATTGGCGGGCAGCGAACTATTTGTCGGTTGGGCAAATTTATTTGTACGCCAATCCCTTGTTGCAAGAACCCTTAAGCAAAGAACACATCAAGCCGCGTTTGCTGGGGCATTGGGGGACGACACCTGGCTTGAATTTCATTTATGTGCATCTTAATCGCCTGATTAAACGCGATGATTTGAATGTGATTTATATCGCAGGCCCCGGTCACGGCGGACCGGGCTTGGTTGCTAATGTGTGGCTGGAAGGCACTTACAGCGAGTTTTATCCGAATATCTCGCAAGATGGCGAAGGGATGCGTAAGTTGTTCAAACAATTCTCTTTTCCGGGCGGCATTCCAAGTCACGTCGCGCCCGAAACGCCCGGCTCGATTCACGAAGGCGGCGAATTGGGTTACGCGATTTCTCACGCTTACGGCGCGGCGTTTGACAACCCCGATTTGCTGGTGGCTTGCGTGATTGGCGACGGCGAAGCGGAAACCGGACCGCTGGCAACCTCTTGGCATTCCAACAAATTCTTAAATCCCAAACACGACGGCGCGGTGCTGCCCATTCTGCATTTGAATGGCTACAAAATCGCCAATCCCACGCTGCTAGCGCGGATGCCCCACGCAGAACTGGAAAGCCTGATGCTGGGCTATGGCTACAAACCCTATTTTGTCGAAGGTTCAGAGCCAGAAGAAATGCACCAAAAAATGGCGGCGACGCTCGATAGCATCGTGGCAGAAATCAAAGAAATTCAACGCCTAGCGCGAGAAGAAGGCGTCAGCACGCGCCCCCAATGGCCGATGATCGTACTGCGCTCGCCCAAAGGTTGGACGGGACCCAAATCGGTTGACGGCAAAAAAACCGAAGACTTCTGGCGTTCCCACCAAGTCCCGCTGTCAGGAATGCACGACAACCCCGCCCACGTTGCCGTGTTACAAGAATGGATGCAGTCCTACCAGCCCGAAGAACTTTTCGACGCAAACGGCGCACCGCTGGCAGAACTGCGCGCCCTTGCCCCGACGGGCGAGCGGCGCATGGGCGCCAATCCGCACACCAACGGCGGCTTACTCCTGCGCAATTTACGCATGCCCGACTTCCGCGACTACGCGCTAGACGTTGCCAAACCCGGCCAAGAATTTGCCGAATCCATCCGCATCATGGGTCAATTCGTGCGCGATGTGATGAAACTCAACACCACCAACTTCCGCGTGTTCGGACCCGACGAAACCGCCTCCAACCGCCTTGGCGCAGTGTTTGAAGTCACCGACCGCACCTGGATGGACTTCACCATCCCCGAAGACGACCACCTCTCCCCCGACGGGCGCGTGATGGAAATCCTCTCCGAACACACCTGCCAAGGCTGGCTCGAAGGCTACCTACTGACCGGACGGCACGGACTCTTCTCCTGCTACGAAGCCTTCATCCACCTGATAGATTCCATGTTCAACCAACACGCCAAATGGCTCAAAACCACCGCCAAAGACATCCCTTGGCGACGACCCATCGCCTCGCTGAACTACCTCCTCACCTCCCACGTCTGGCGACAAGACCACAACGGCTTCTCCCACCAAGACCCCGGCTTCATTGACCACGTTGTCAACAAAAAAGCCGACATCATCCGCGTTTACCTACCACCCGATGCCAACACCCTGTTATCCGTCACCGACCACTGCCTACGCTCACGCAACTACGTCAACGTCATAGTCGCGGGCAAACAACCCCAACACCAATGGCTCAACATGGATGCCGCCATCAAACACTGCACCGCCGGCATCGGCATCTGGGAATGGGCAAGCAACGACAAAGGCTACGAACCCGATGTCATCATGGCGTGCTGCGGCGACGTACCCACCCTCGAAACCCTCGCCGCCGTTGACATCCTGCGCCAACAGGTGCCCGACCTCAAAATCCGCGTCATCAACATCGTAGACCTCATGACCCTCCAACCCAAAGAAGAACACCCGCACGGCTTACGCGACAACGCCTTCGATGCCCTCTTCACCACCGACAAGCCCGTCATCTTCGCCTATCACGGCTACCCCTGGCTAATCCACCGCCTCTGCTACCGCCGCACCAACCACAAAAACTTCCATGTACGCGGCTACAAAGAAGAAGGCACCACCACCACGCCCTTCGACATGGTAGTGCTAAACGACCTCGACCGCTTTCATCTGGTCGGCGATGTCATAGACCGCGTACCGCGCCTCGGCTACATGGCGGCATACACCAAACAGTTCATTCACAACAAACTGATTGAACACAAACAATACATCCGCGAACACGGCGAAGACATGCCAGAAATCAGCGAGTGGGTGTGGGCTTATTAACCATTAAGTGCCAAGCTATTGCTTGGCACTTAATGGTTTTAGACCGCAGCTTGCTTGTGTTATACCGCAAATTACATATGGAACGCATAGTATTTGCGGTATTTGTCAGGCAGAAATTTGTGGGCTATAGTTGCAAAAGCCTGTGTTTATTGAGGTTTATGCAATACAGGTGGGATTTAGGAAGGGTGTTATGCCGCAGAGGTGCGGGATAATTAATAGTTAGCGTGTAAATAATTAGGGTAATCAATATGACTATTGGTGAGCAATTTACCGTTTTTTCGTTTGACTCAGATTATCACAATAACGCTTGTTTAAATTATGGTTTTCATAACCTTGACTTGTATGCTCGTGGTTATAAATTGGCAGCCGATAGCAAGGTAGGATGCGGTGAGGAACAAACCGCATCAACTCGCGGGTCAAGGTTTGTAACCTTGACCCGAACGTTTTAACTAACTGCGAGTTATTTAAAACATTTGGGTGCAGGTTTCAAACCTGCACCCGCGATTCGAGGCTCTAAAAGAACTCTCGCGGGTCAAGGTTTACAACCTTGACCCAAATATTTTGACTAACCTTAACTCGTAAGGCGGATAAGGTGCGTCTTTTTGCACCGCCATCCGCCATTTCTGTGGTGGTGGGTGTCGGCTTAGCTCAGGCGTTAGCTTTGAAATCCAGATTGTTCTGCATTATATGAAAACGGTTTACATTGAATCTTCTGTAATCAGCTACTTAACTGCAAGACCAAGCAATGACTTGGTTAAATCCGCTCGTTAGGCTATAACCGTTGATTGGTGGGAAAATCAGAAAAATCGTTTTGAGATTTTTGTATCAGAGTGGGTCGTCGAAGAGATAAGCAAGGTAGGATGCGGTGAGGAACAAACCGCATCAATCACAATATCTCAAACGATGCGATTCCTAACGTCATCGCATCCTACCTTGCTAATAAAGCACTGGAATTTGGATGCGTTGAATTTTTCGCATAAACTCTTAGACAAGGAGATAACTTATGAGCAAGCGTTATAGACTCATAATATTCGATAAAGCACAGGCAGGTCATGATATAGAGACGGTTAAAACTAATCTGGCAAAGCAGTTGAAAATCCCGTTGTCTAAATTGAATGCTTTACTGGAAAAGCCGTTTGTATTGAAAAATGGATTGACGAAAGAGCAGGCTATAAAATATAAGCAGTTTGCCGATAAACTCGGTATTGTTTATAAAATTACGGAAGAAGTGCCGCACACATCTCAACAGCAGGACACCAAGCTGGAATCACCTCAATCGCAGGATGCTTCTCATACAGAACAATCCGATATACCACCCAGCACTCAAATGATTTGCCCTAAATGCGGGGCTATGCAGGAAAAATCACCGAAGTGTATAAAATGTGGGATTTTTTTGAAAAATATCACCTGATTCAAAAACATGCGGGAGAATTGAAACAAAAAAATGTTAAACAACCTAAAAATTATATTCTTATTGCTGGAGTAATGAGTGTACTTAGTGTTTTTGTTATTGGTTTTCTATTTCTTCAGAAAGCACCAGAATCAAAACAAGCAGTGGCAGAAAAAGAAGTTAAGCAGGAAAGTGTGGTTACAACCTCTCAGCCGCAACCTGAAACAGTAACGTCGCCTTGGGAGAAACCGTGGGCTTCTGTTAAGGATGCAGCAAAACTAAGATGTGCAAAAATTTTTGAAGATTTCCAGTTGCAGGCAGTTTGCATGGAAAATGAACAAAAAGGCTACAACAAAATGCAGGATGATTTTGGTATGCCAAGTGCGGTAGCCAAAAAAGCCAAAGAGCGTTGCGAAAGGACATTCAAAGATTTCCAGTTGCAGGCAGTTTGCATGGAAAACGAAAAGAAAG
Source organism: Thiomargarita sp. (assembly GCA_020720115.1). Classification (GTDB taxonomy): domain Bacteria; phylum Pseudomonadota; class Gammaproteobacteria; order Beggiatoales; family Beggiatoaceae; genus BB31. The sequence continues at coordinate 8,341 of DYPD01000132.1, forward strand.
GCTACGATAAAATGAACTCGTAAGGCGGATAAGGTGCGTCTTTTTGCACCGCCATCCGCCATTTTGGAGGTTCAAATGTCGCATGACGCTATCGCTTATGCGACCTACGCGGGCTTTATCCGCCTTACGGGTTAATTCAAAGTTGGGCGTCATAATTGCCCGAATCACATCCATAGGAGAAGCCATGAAAAAAGATATGTACGAACTTAGCGTATCAACCGAAGATAGCAAAATTGTCATCGACGGAAGAGAACCTGGAGAGGACGCAAACGGGTACAGCCGTGTGTCATTTCCGCCAGAGCAAGTAGATACGCTCATTCAATGGCTCCAAGAAGCAAGAGATGAATTACTTGCTAATAAAGCGTAATTGCACATGCGGCAGAAACTCAGACCGAATTCTCTTCTTGAGGGAATCAAGGCTACCGCACATAACAGCAAGGTAGGATGCGGTGAGGAACAAACCGCATCAATCACAATATCTCAAACGATGCGATTCCTAACATCATCGCATCCTGCCTTGCTATAGTTGCAAAAGCCTGTGTTTATTCCCCTCGTGCCAGCGTTCTACGCGGCGCGAGCAGTCATGTATCAGCCACACGGTATTGGCGGTGTTTGTCAGGCAAAAACTTTTCAGCTATAGTCGCAAAAGCCTGTGTTTATTGAGGTTTATTCAATGCAGGTGGAATTTAGGAATGGTGTTATGCCGCAGAGGTGGCAGAGGTGCGGGATAATTAATAGTTAGACAAAAACTCATCACATACAGGAAAAACGTGTGGAATTTGAATGGGACATAAACAAAGCCCATACTAACCTGAAAAAACATGCAGTCAGTTTTAATGAGGCTCAGACTGTTTTTGATGATCCGCTTGCATGTATCTTTGATGATGAGTGGCACTCCTTCGGAGAGGCGAGAGAACTGATTATCGGGCATTCTTCCAATAACAGATTGCTCATCGTATCTTTTACAGAGCTGATGTCAGGTATCGTCAGAGTTATCAGCGCACGACAGGCAACGGCACAAGAGCGTAAGACTTATGAAAAGCACGGAATCCACTGAACAAAATGATGACATGCTGGCAGAGTATTCTTTTGATTACTCAAAAGCAAAGTCCAATCGTTTTGCCAAACAATCGAGTACGGTTACAACGATAGTATTAGACCCTGATGTAGCGAAAGTCTTTACTACGTCTGAAGCAGTTAATAAGGCACTGAGAGCTATCCTGGCAGCATTGCCAAACGCTCAATTGCCGGGCAAAGCCCGGTAGATACCGTCTTGTTTCCAAAAAAGCAAGAGAAAATTAAACGGCATA
>DYPD01000022.1 GCA_020720115.1 Thiomargarita sp.
ACCGTTCAGTCTTACTGATTGCTAAACTGATGGAAAGTCAGTGACTTATCTACGCGACAGACTCAAGGTCTAAGGGCGGATACAGTCTCTCTGATTTCCGTATGATGATAGCTAATCATCATTGAGGTTAAGATACAAGGGCGGATTAAGGCGCGTCTTTCGCTCACTGAGCCTGTCGAAGTGTGCGCCGTTATCCGCCATGATGGAATCTCCAAATGTCGCATACTTCGGCACGCTCAGCACAAGTGACGCTATCGCTGCCAAACGGCGCTTTAGCTACCGCGATTTGGAAGCCCAAACCCAAGGTGTCGAATGCCGCAAAGACAATGGCGTACTGGATGAAATTCCTGGCGCTTACAAAGACATAGATGTGGTCATGGCAAACCAAAGCGACCTGGTTGAAGTGGTTCACACACTCAAGCAAATCGTTTGCGTGAAAGGCTAATAGCGAACAGCCAGATTTTTAGATGAAAGCTTCCCGCAGTAGTTGGATTAACTTTCTGATTGAATGAACATTTCTTTAAGGACACTCTTATGAACCAGGTGAATCAAAGCCGTCGTCAATTCCTCAAAGTGAGCGCCGCTGTGGGCGGCGGATTGCTTTTGAGTGTGCATTTACCAGCATCCGAAAACTCCAAGCAAGTTATTGAAATAAAAAATACTTTTAACCCTAATGCGTGGATTTTGTTGCGCCCAGACAACAGCATCCAGTTGACCATTGACCGCTCGGAAATGGGGCAAGGCATCAGCACGGCGCTGGCAACGCTGATTGCTGAAGAATTGGAAGTAGACTTGGCACAAATCAAAACAGTGTTTGCCCCGGTAGGCGCGGCTTATGTGAATCGGATGATTGGTTCGCAGGTAACAGGCGGCAGCACCAGCATCCGCGAAGCCTGGGAAAAACTGCGCAAAGCGGGCGCGGTGGCGCGGCATTTATTGATCGAAGCCGCCGCGCAGCAATGGCAAGTGCCCGCTGAACAATGTCGTGCACAGCAGGGAAAAGTGCTGCACACAGGCAGTCGGCGCAGCGCCTATTACGGGGCTTTGGTGGAAAAAGCCGCGAGTTTGCCACCGCTGGATGCGGAGATGGTGGAGTTGAAAGCAGTAGATCAATTCAGCTTGATTGGGCGTCCGCTGGCGCGTTTGGATTTAGCCGAGAAGGTGAACGGCAAAGCCGTGTTTGGACTGGATGTCCAGTTACCCAACATGCTGATCGCCAGCGTGAAACGCTGTCCAATCATCGGCGGCACGCTAAAATCTTTCGACGATAGCGCGGCGAAAGCCATCAAAGGTGTTCAGCAGGTGGTGAAAATCAGTGCGGGTTTAGCGGTGGTGGCAGATACTTTTTGGGCGGCGGAGCGGGGTGTGCAGGCGTTAAAAATCGAATGGGATGCAGGCAAAAACGCCGAACTTTCAACTGCGAGCATTTTGCACGACTTACAAGCAGAAATACAAAAGGATACGGCAGCAGTTGCGCACGAAAGCGGCGATTTGGTAGCGGCGCGTAATCAGGCAGCGCAGGTGTTGCAAGCATTGTACATCGCGCCCTTCCAGGCGCACGCCTGCATGGAGCCGATGAACTGCACCGCGCAGGTGACGGCAGAAGCGTGCGAAATTTGGGTTTCTACGCAAAATCAAAGTGCTACGCACAAGGTTGCAATGCAAGTCACAGGCTTGCCCGCAGAAAAAATCCAGGTGCATACCACCTATCTAGGCGGCGGCTTCGGACGACGCACCCATCCCGATTATGTGCAAGACGCAGTAGAAATCGCCAAAATCGTCGGGCAGCCAGTAAAAGCCGTGTGGAGTCGTGAAGAAGACATACGTCACGATAGGTATCGCCCGATTAGCGTGCAAGCATTGCAAGCCGATTTGGACAAAAATGGCAAGCCCATCGGCTGGCGGCAACGCATTGCCAGCCCCTCAGTGATGAGCCTGGCGTTCCCTGGCGCAGTCAAAAACGGCATAGATCAGACCTCCGTGGAAGGTGCGGCAGATATGAGTTACGCCATCCCCAACCGCCGAGTAGACTATGTGTTAAGCAATCCTGGCAATGTACCCGTGTGGTTTTGGCGAGCCGCTGGACATTCGCAAAACGCTTTCGTAGTTGAATCATTCCTTGATGAAATCGCTCATGCCGGCAAACAAGACCCTTATGAATTGCGCCTAGAATTGCTCAAAGACGACGAGCGCAAAACCCGCGTGTTAAAACTCGCAGCAAAAGTTGCAGGCTGGGGACAAGAATTACCTAAAGGACAAGGACGCGGCATTGCCATACATCATTCATTTGGCAGCACAGTCGCACAAGTCGCCGAAGTTGAAGTCACCAATGGTACAGTTAAAGTTAAACGCATTGTCTGCGCAATAGATTGTGGCATAGCCATCAACCTAAACACCATTGAAGCACAAATGCACAGCGCCATTGTTTACGGCTTAACCGCTACCTTAAAAAGCCACATCACTTTGCATAAAGGACAGGTAGAACAATCCAATTTCCACGATTTCCCTTTACTAGACATCAGCGAAATGCCAAAAATTGAAGTACATATTTTGAAAAACACCAAAGCCCCTGGCGGTGTGGGCGAACCTGGACTACCGCCAACCGCGCCCGCCGTAACCAATGCGATTTTTGCAGCCATCGGCAAACGCATTCGCAGCTTACCGATTCAAAGCAAAGATTTAAGTTAGTTCTTCATTCATAGGTTAAAGAAAAACCGAGGCTTTCTTTAACCTATTCTATTCATCCAGGCAAGCTAATTTAGCCACTCTGAGATATTCAAGTTCTATTTGCTGGGTAAAAGCTTTAGCATTGAGTAACATAGAGTTTTGTAGCCGCTCTCGCATTCCTGCCCGCAAATTCTGCAAGAACTCTCTATCTGTAGCAAGTTCTACTGCTTTCTTCACATAGTCATCTGCCTCAAACGCCACTAATTCAGCTAAACCCACCGTAGATAAAATACTCAAACCCATGCGCGAAACCTGTGTTTCACCACATAAACTAATCACCGGCACACCCATCCATAAAGCATGGCAAGTCGTTGTACCACCATTATAAGGATAAGAATCCAAACAAATATCCACTTGCTGATACAAACGCATATACTCTAAGAACGGAATAGTTTTTTGCAATTCTATCCGAGTAGAGTCAATGCCTTTCTGCACCCAATAATCAATGAATGTTTGCTTAAAGTGCGCATCATTCATTGAAGCATTTTGAATCAGCAGCCGCGAGTGAGGTACTTGTAATAAAATTTCCACCCAAAGCTGCAAAATAGGATCGCTGATTTTCTCGTGTTTATTAAAAGAAGCAAACGTAATAAACCCATTCTCCACCGCCGGCAATGATGGCTTAAATAATTCAACCGTTTCTTTCAATGGCGTATAACAATGATACGCAAAAGGTAAACGAATTAACTGCTCGCTGCTGTATTGCTCCGCACCCGGCGGACTTACATAAATATCCGTAATACGATAATCAATAGATTTCAATCCAGTAGTATTGGGATAACCCAAGTAACTGATTTGAATAGGTGCAGGTTTTTGGGCAAAAACCAGCAAACGATTAGCACCCGTATGCCCCATCAAATCCACTAAAATATCAATTTCATCTTGTTTAATTTGTTGAATTAATTGTTCATCACTCCAATCAAAACAGTTAATCCAAGTATGATTGAATGCTTTAAATTCTTCAGAACTGTGTCCATTTGGATTATGTAAAGCGTAACAATATATTTTGAACTTATGTTTATCATGATGCGCTAAAATGGATTTAATAAAATAAGCAACTGGGTGTGTATTTCTTAAATCTTCAGATACATAACCAATGCGCAATGGTTTATGTAACTTATGTTTTACTTCTGCATTCAACTTAATCTCTTTTTCAAAATGCTGAGAAAATTGCTGATGGTATGCAAAAATTTGTGCCGCCGTATAATTAGTTGAATAATTTAAGGTAAATAAAAAATTGCTTAATGCTGACTTGTCATTTTTATCTTGTTGAAAGGCTTGATAGAAATAGGCTAAAGCCGTTTCTACTTGAGCTTTTTTGGCACTAATCTTAGCTAAACCTTGATAGATAGGTAAGTTTGTTTGAGGAGCAAGTTTTAAGACCTGTTGAAACTCATCGAAAGCAATATCTAAAGAATCTTCCACTTCACTCAGAATAACGCCCAAGGTGTAATGTGCTTTAGCGTATTGAGGCTCTACCGCTAAAGCAGCGCGTACATATTTCTCTGCTTCACCAAACTGTGCTTGATGATAGTAAACACTGCCTAGGTTATGCAAAGCAACCGCAAAATCTGCTTTATAGTGTAACGCTGTTTCAAAACAAACCTTGGCTTGTTCTAAATGCTTCAGACTTAAAAGTACATTGCCTAAATCATTTTGGTAATAAGGGTTAGTGGCTTGTAAAGCAACCGCTTGTTGCAGAGGGTTTAAGGAAAGGGTTAGATGATTGGTTTGTGCATATAAAATACCTAATTGATGCCAAGCGGGTGCATAGGTATTTTGCAATTGTAAAATCTGTTGCAGCAATTGTTCAGCTTGCGCAATGTGCCCTTGTGCGGCTTGTTGTTGCGCAAGTTCTACAGCTTGTTCAAGGGTGAGCATGGTTTCTGACATATTAACGAATCTTCAATGTGGCTAAGCCAATCAGCACTAATACTACGGTGATAATCCAAAAGCGGACGATCACGCGGGGTTCGGGCCAGCCTTTGAGTTCGTAGTGGTGGTGCAGGGGTGCCATGCGGAAGATGCGCCGTCCGGTGAGTTTGTAGGAGGCAACTTGGAGCATGACGGAAACGGTTTCCATGACGAATACGCCGCCCATGATGACGAGTACGAGTTCTTGCCGCACAATGACGGCTAGGGTGCCGAGGGCGGCACCGAGGGCTAGTGCGCCGACATCGCCCATGAAGACTTGTGCGGGGTAGGTGTTAAACCAGAGGAAACCTAAGCCCGCGCCGACGATGGCGCCGCAGAAGACGATGAGTTCTCCCGCGCCAAGGATGTGGGGGATGTGTAGGTAGGCGGAGAAGTTGTAGTGTCCGCTGACGTAGGCGAAGATGCCTAATGCGCCGCCGACCATGACGGTGGGCATGATGGCGAGTCCGTCTAAGCCGTCGGTGAGGTTGACGGCGTTGCTGGTGCCGACGATGACGAAGTAGGCAAGGATGATGAAGAGCCAGCCCATGTCGAACACGAGGCTTTTGAAAAAGGGCACTATGAGTTGGGTTTCGGCGGGGGTTTGTGCAGTGTAAAACAGCCAAAATGCCGCGCCTAAGCCGAACACGGATTGACAGAAGTATTTGTAGCGGGCGGGTAAGCCTTTGGGGTTTTTGTGGATGACTTTGCGGTAGTCGTCAACCCAGCCTATCGCGCCGAAGAGGACAGTGACGCTGAGGACGACCCAGACGAAGCGGTTGTCAAGGTCTGCCCAGAGTAGGGTGCTGACGGCGATGGCGAGGATGATGAGTGCGCCGCCCATGGTCGGTGTGCCGGCTTTGGAGAGGTGCGATTGGGGACCGTCATTGCGTACCGCTTGTCCGATTTGGTGGTGGGCGAGACGTTCAATGAGCGTGGGTCCAATGAGTAGGGAGATGAAGAGTGCGGTTAAAACGCCTAGCACAGCACGAAAACTCAGGTATTGAAAGACATTAAAGCCGCTGTAAAATTGCAGCAGGTATTCGCTTAGCCAAAGTAACATGGGTAGATTCTTGTGGATTTGTGGGGAAGGGACGCGCAAAAAAGTGAGAGTATACCTTAGCCGATTTTCTAATTCACAGGAACTTATGATGGAAAAACTTCTTGCTGTTCTGGTTGCTGCCGGACTCTTAGTGGCTTGTACGCAAAATCCGCCACAGGAAACACCACCCGTTGCGGCGGCGACGATGGCTACAATTGAGCCGCCTCATGAACCGCCGCCTGAGTCGTCTAAAGCGGTAACGGCGGCGGCTGAGGATGCGCAGCAACGCTGGCAGCAGGGCGTGCAGGCTTATCAAGCGAAGGATTTTGCGCAGGCGAAAAGCCTGTTTGAAGGCGCAGCGGCTGCGGGATTTGCGCCAGCTCAGTATGCGCTGGGGGTGATGTATGAGCAGGGCGAGGGTGTACCGCAAGATTATGCACAAGCCTTTGAACTGCATAAAAAAGCAGCAGACCAAGGATTGGCTGCGGCGGAAAATAATCTGGGTTTTTTGTTAAATCAGGGCAAGGGCGTAGCGCAAAATCAAGCGCAAGCGGTGGCATGGTTTGTCAAAGCGGCACAACAGGGTGACGCTCAAGCGCAGTATAACCTTGGCGGTATGCTGCATGAGGGCTGGGGCGTGGCGCAAGATTATCAGCAAGCGGCGCGTTGGTTTTTGCAGGCGGCGTTACAGGGTCATGCGCAAGCCCAGTATAACTTGGCACAAAGTTATGAACGCGGGCAAGGCGTGGATCAGGATGTGAATCAAGCATTGCGCTGGTATCGTTTGGCAGCACAACAGGGGCAAAGGGATGCACAGTTTAGTCTCGCTGCTGTGCTGGAAGCCAATGATGCGCCGGAACAAGCGTTATTCTGGTATCAACAAGCGGCGCAACGCCAAGATGAGCGGGCACTGGCGCGTGTTCAGCCAGTACAGGACGCCATAAAACAGCAGCAAACCAAGGCGCAAGCGCAACTGGCAAAGGTGCAACAAGCGGCGCAACGGGGCGACGCTCAGGCGCAATTTCAGTTGGCGGTGGCTTATCAGCAGGGAAAATGGCTCAAGCAGGATAAGCAGCAAGCTTTGAGTTGGTTGCGTAAGGCGGCTGAACAGGGTTTGGCAGTGGCGCAACATACCTTGGGGCTGGCGTATGTGCAAGGTACTGAAGTACCAAAAGATTATGCGCAAGCGGCGCACTGGTTTGAACGTGCGGCGCAGCAAGATTTCATGCTGGCGGCTTATAATCTAGGTTTCTTGTACGAAGTGGGTGAGGGGGTGGAAAAAAGCGGCGCGGATGCCTCGCGCTGGTATGCGAAAGCCGCGCAACAGGGACATGCACCCGCGCAACACAACCTGGGCGTGCTTTATCTCAAGGGCGGCTGGGTGGAAAAAAATCCGGCTAAAGGGCTAGAGTTATTGCGCCAAGCGGCACAACAAGGCTATGCCGATGCGGAATATGCGCTGGGCGTGCTCTATGCCCAAGGTGAAGCAGTGGAAAAAGATGCTGCGCAAGCCCTGTTCTGGTTTCAACAAGCAGCACTGAATAGTCACGCACAAGCGCAATATCTGTTGGGGCGTTTCAGTGAAAACGGCGAAGGAATGCCACGCAATCCAACACAAGCCTTGTATTGGTATAGCCTGGCAGCGCAACAGGGGCATCCGCAGGCGCGGGAAAAACTGGGCTTAAAGTCTGAATCTAACGCTGCTTCAGCGCCGCACCGCTAAAATACCCGCCAAGCTAATCAAAACTGCGCCGCTGACAAAGCGCAAATCAAGCATTTCCTGCCAGAATAAATAACCGTAGCTGGCGCCAAACACGACGGCAAAAAAGGTTAAAGGGCTGATTTGCGCTGCGGGTGCGGTGCTGTAACCTTGCGTCATGAGCAGTTGCCCTAACGAACCAAATAGCGCAATGAGCGCAATAAACTGCCATTGCGCCCAACTTGGCATTTGCCAACCGCTCAACCACAGCGGCAGCAAGGATAAAAAGGTGGCAAACAAGGCAAAATAAAACACAATGCGGAGGGTGGGTTCAGTACAACTCAAACGGCGCACTGTGGTTTTTGCCAGCGCCTCGCACAAGCCGCCCAACAAACCCACCAACGCCGCCAAATGCAGCGTGCCTTGTGGCTGCAAAATCACAATCACTCCGCCAAAACCCAGAGGGATTGCCAGCAAAGCCCAGCGCGAAACTCGTTCACGCAACCATAGGTAAACCAGTAGCGGCATGAAAATCGGCGTGGTCATTTTCAGCAACATGGCATCTGCCAATGGCAAATGACTCACCGCATAAAATAAGCAGTACATGGCGCTCAAGCCAGAGACAGTGCGTAGCAGGTGTAGCGGTAATACGCAGGTTCGAAAACTGCCCACCCCCGCTTTGAGCAGCAGCGGCAACACCAGGAACAAACCTAACAAATTACGCAGAAAAACTGTCATTTCGTTAGATAAATCGGATAAAGACAAGGCTTTGATGCTGGCACCCATAGAAGCAAACATGAGTTCAGAGAACAAAATCAGCAGTGCGCCTTGCAACACAGGTTGATTCTGAAAGGCGGCAAAGCGGGCGGGAGAAGCGGTGGGCGGAAAGGACATTGATAAACACCACAGAGCCTTCAAGCAAAGCGCTGTGGCGGATTAGGCGCAAACTTTATAACGGCAAGCGCCTGCTTATTACGGCTAGGCTGCTGCACGCAAGGCACTGTAGATTTGGTCTTTTAAGTGAACGCGCTTTTTCTTCAACTCCTCGGCATAGGGGTCTGAAGTGGCTTCTACATTTTGCTCAATTTTGAGGATTTCTTCATCCAGCGCATGATATTCCTGATATATCCGTTGGAACTCCTCATCGCTGTGGTACAGTTTTTCAATCGCTTCCTTGTACTCTGGAAATTCATGTGGAATATCATGATGCTCGCCAAACATTCTTAAGTCTCCTTCAAAGCGTGGGAAAAGGCAAAGCGTGTATTCTAGCCCTTGCCAAGAAGGATGCGCAAATGTAACTGCGGCTTGATGCTAAAGTTTTTGGTGCAGTCCGCACCGCTATAACGGTAAGTATCCCGCTATGATAGCGTTATTGCACGGCGATTGCACCTTGAAACCATAAAAAATTACACTTTATAATCAAGTAATTAAATTGATTCTCTGACGCGCTCTGGTGAAAAATTGCGGTTTTTCCACACCCTATGAGATAATGCTTATGTAGCTTGGCATCCGCTCATAGCGAATCTTAAAAACCTTTTTGCGTTCGGTTGGGATGCCTTAAGTGTGCTTGGAGACTCTTAAAACCAGCCCTGAATGCGCAAGTTTCAGGGCATCTTCGTTACCATTAAACAACAATGAACAGGGGTATATCATGGATAAAACCTATTATGATGCTGTGACCAAAATGGAAGAAATGAATGTCAATCGTGACTATGTGCTCGGTTGGATGGGCGGCTACCTGGAAAATCCAGCACGCGAAGAACAGCGCGTTACAGAAGCCTATGAAGCAGGTTACGAAGATGGTCAGAACAAAACGACTGATAATTTTGGCGAATGGGTGTAGGGATATATGCTGTGCCCCGCCTGAAACTGCTCTCATGGATATTGTTAAGTAATTAAAAATCAATCGGTTGCATGAAATTTGATAGAGCAAAAAATGCGGTTTCTGGCGGGTATGAATATAACTCGCTATTGCACGACTATTTTAGGCAGCTTTCGCTAAATGCTGCATGAAATGACAATAAAACATACATAGGCTTGTTATTGGATAAAAATGATTGACGTTTATCCAATAACAAGCATTTTTTTGGGGGAGACTTATGCCAAGCGTGGTCATGTATTCCACACATATTTGCCCGTATTGTGTGCGGGCAGAACAATTGCTGCATCGTAAAGGCGTGGCTGTAGAAAAAATCCTTATTGATCACCAACCAGAGCGTATGCAAGAGATGATAGACCTCACCGGGCGGCGCACCGTGCCACAGATTTTTATTGGCGAAACCCATGTGGGCGGTTATGACGATTTGGCCGCACTGGAAATGGCTGGACAACTCGACGCGCTACTCGCCACTTTAGACACGCAACCAAGATAAAACCGCCCACCTGAATATGGATGATGAATTTTGCCTGATATTTAGGGCTTGTGTAGCGGGTGTGCCGCACTAATGACAAGCCAAGTTTGTAACAACTGTGGTTTTTCAGCTACACTGTGTTGCAATCAAATACAAAAAACCTAGACGCACCACATTGCTTGTTGTTAGAATACGGAATTAAAGCTGGGGTAAATGTAGGTGGGTTGGTAAAATGTTGTCTATCTGCATTGCATCCGGTTGCACAATTTATCTTATCAGCGATTTTTAACTTTAATAGGAAGGAATAATCCATGTTTGAGCGTACTCGTCATCATCTTCTGATGGGCTTGGTGACCAGCGCGGTGCTCATCGTCTCTGCACCGGCTTGGTCTGTAGAAAGAAATCCTGGTTTGCTGATTGACAGTTCCGGCGAACCCGTTATGTCTGGTGCAGGTGATTGCGTAACCACTGCCTCTCCAGGTTATACCACAAGTGAAAAATGCGGCGACACCTTCGATTCAGACGGCGACGGCGTAACAGATGACAAAGACAAATGTCCTAACACACCTAAAGGCGTAAAAGTTGACGCCAATGGTTGCCCGATAGACAGCGACAAAGACGGCGTACCTGATTATATGGATAAATGCCCGAACAACACCCCGCTGGAAATTTCCGCTGGCGTTGATAAATCCGGTTGTCCGTTGGATAGCGATGGTGATGGCGTGGCTGATTACCGCGATAAATGCCCAGGTACTCCGGCTGGCACTCCAGTAGACGAAGATGGCTGTCCTCCGCAGATGGAGGTGGTAGAAATTAAAGCTACTATGTCCGATTCCGAAGGCAAGGTGAACTTTGACTTTGGCAAAGCCGTTATCAAGCCACAGGGCAAAGCAGAGCTGGATAAACTGGTAGCCTCCGTTAAAGCGGCTTACAGCATTGAAAGTGTGAGCGTAACCGGTCACACCGATAGCGTTGGTAGTGACAAGTACAACCAAGGGTTGTCAGAAAAACGCGCTCAAGCCGTAGCTGATTACTTACGCAGCCAAGGCGTAGATGTTGGAATGAGTGCCATTGGTAAAGGTGAATCCTCACCCGTTGCCAGCAATGCAACCAAAGCAGGTCGTGCACAAAACCGTCGTGTAGAAATTCTCATCAAAGCGACACGCAAATAGTAAAATTATCGGCTTTAGCCGGTAATTAACCGCTAACAGCGCCACCTTCGGGTGGCGCTGTTTTTTTGTGCTGTTCCTATTGTCTTGTGAGGATTTACCCATAGATTTTCTGGCTGGTTTTTTATATAGTCGGATTACTGAATCTTTAAAATAAAAGATATATAAAATCATATGCTTAATAATTATAAAAATATAATTATTGAGTAATCCTACTATACACATCAAGACTGTCAAAAACTGACATATTGACGTACTTTAGCAAAGCCTGATTAAGTATCTAATTAATTGTAATTAGTGTAATTATTTATTTATTTTGCATGACTCAGTAAATTTTTTTGTAAAAAGCTTAAAAAATGAAGAAATAATTTGCAATAAATGAACTTTTGCAGTATCCTAATACCCGATTCTCTTCTATCACTATTGGCTCGGTAAGCTCTGCTTCACCGAGCTTTTTTTTGTCCGCATTTTGGCTCTCCGCTCCGTATAATAAATATCAAGCAGATTTTTCAGCGCCTTTTTCAAAAACAATTCAAGGAACCTCTATGGCAGACTTTATTCGCGGGCAGCGTTGGATCAGTGATACAGAATCCGAACTCGGCTTAGGCTTAATCCTCGAAGTAGATGTGCGGCGTGTGACCGTGCTATTTCCCGCCGTTGACGAAACGCGCCTCTATGCCAAGGATCAAGCCCCCTTAACCCGCGTGCGTTTTCAGCTTGGCGATACCATCAGCAGTCATCAGGGCGAATCATTAGAAATCACGGACATAGAAGAACGACAAGGGGTGTTGACCTACATCGGCAAAACAGCAGAAGGCAACAGCAAGCGCCTGCCGGAATTGCAACTGGCGCATCACATCCAATTTTCCAAACCCCAAGATCGTTTATTTGCCGGACAAATTGATGCGCCCAAATGGTTTGATTTGCGTCTGGAAACATTACAAAAGCGCAGTCGGCTGGCGCAATCGCCCGTGCGCGGTTTACTTGGCGCACGTTTAAGCCTGATTCCTCACCAGCTTTACATCGCTCAAGAAGTCGCCAGCCGTTATGCGCCGCGTGTCTTGCTGGCAGACGAAGTGGGATTAGGTAAAACCATTGAAGCCGGGTTGATTTTGCATCAACAATTGTTCACCGAACGGGCGCGGCGCGTGCTGCTGCTGGTGCCTGGTACCCTGGTGCATCAATGGTTAGTGGAAATGTTACGGCGCTTTAATTTGCGTTTCAGCATTTTTGACGAAGAGCGTTGTGTGGAAGCAGAAGCAGATACCGGCAGCAATCCTTTTCTAACCGAACAACTGGCACTCTGTAGCCTGAGTTTTTTCCTCAAGCGCCCTAATCGCCATGCGCAAGCCGTTGAAAGTACCTGGGATTTACTGGTCGTAGACGAGGCGCATCATTTAACCTGGACAGCAACCCAAGTCAGCCCGCAATACCATTTAGTAGAACAACTGGCGCAACGCACTCGCGGGCTACTGCTACTGACCGCCACGCCAGAGCAATTAGGACAAGCCGGACATTTTGCCCGTTTGCGCTTGCTAGACCGCCATCGTTTTTATGATTATCAGGCTTTTTTGCAAGAAGACGCGCATTACGAGCCGGTTGCCAATGCAGTGCAGCAACTCCTCAGCGACGAGCACTTATCTGCCACTAACTTGCAGCCCTTGCTGGACAAGTTGGGCGAAGGCGAACAAGCCTGGCTGCAAGTCTTGCACGACACCAGCGCAGACGCCGCAGAGCGGGAACAAAGCCGGCAACGCTTACTCAACCTGTTGCTGGATCGGCATGGCACCGGGCGCGTGTTGTTTCGCAACAGCCGCGCTACGATAGCCGGATTTCCGCCGCGCAAAGTGCATTTTTATCCGCTACCGCTACCACCAATCTACCAAGACTTAGCGCGGGCGCTATACCCAGAAGTCTCTATTCAAAGCGTCCGCCCCACGCCGCTAAGCGAAACCTATGACGCACCCAGCACGCCGAGCAATCCCAGTTGGTGGACGCTCGACCCGCGTGTTGGCTGGCTGATGACAACGCTGGCGGCATTGAAACCGGAAAAAGTGTTAATCATTTGCGCCCACGCCCAGACTGCGCTGGATTTGGATGAATGCCTGTTTGCTCAAGGTGGCATCCGCTCCACCGTGTTTCACGAAGGCTTAAGCATCGTACAGCGCGACCGCGCCGCCGCTTACTTTGCCGACACCGAAAACGGCGCACGGGTGCTGGTGTGCTCAGAAATCGGCAGCGAAGGGCGCAATTTCCAATTCGCACATCACCTGGTGTTGTTTGATTTACCCCTCAATCCCGACTTGCTGGAGCAACGTATTGGGCGCTTAGATCGCATTGGACAGACACAAACCATCCAAATTCATGTGCCTTACCTAAAAGACAGCGCCCAAGAAACCCTTTGCCACTGGTATCAGCAAGGCTTAAACAGCTTTGAACACACCAGCCCCGCCGCCGCAGGCGTATTTGCCGAACTGGGCGAGCGCCTGCAACACGGCTTGCAAGACGCCAATGCCGATGCCAAAACACTGCTGCAAGACACCCAAGCCCTGCACCAAAAACTACGCGAGCACCTGCAAAAAGGGCGCGATCACCTCTTAGAAATGAATTCTTGCCGCCCGCAGATCGCTGCCCGCTGGGTTGACGCCGTTGAGCAGCAAGACGACGACGCCACATTACAACCCTTTGTCGAGCAACTCTGTGATTGCTTCGGCATTCAACTGGACGAACACAGCGACAACATCTGGCTCATGCAGCCCACCGAACACCTGTTAGCCACCGGTCTGCCGACACTGGATGAAGACGGCATGTTAGTCACCTTTGAACGCGACACCGCGCTCATGCGCGAAGACGTGCAATTCCTCACCTGGGAACATCCACTGGTGCGCGGCGGCATGGACTGGGTACTCGGTAATGAACTGGGCAACACCGCCCTGATTACCCTCAAGCACCCACAATTGCCCGCCGGCACTCTGCTGTTAGAAAGCCTATTCAGCGTCGTGTGCGCCGCACCCGCGCATTTACAGCCGGATCGCTTCGCCCCGGCGCTGGCGGTACACTTGCTGCTGGATCAACAGGCTACAGATTGGAGTCGGTTGTTGCCCATCGGCAATTTGCAAGGCGCACAAGCAGTAGACATACAAACCGCCCGCCGTTTAGTCAAAGCCGCCAGAGAACCCTTAGAAACCCTGGTAAAACTCAGCGAGGCACAAGCTGCCAAACACCTACCCAGGCTCATTCAAACCAGCATTGCCCTCATGGAAAACAGCCTACAACCAGAAATTGAGCGTTTACACGCCTTGCGTCAAGTCAATCCCAATGTCCGCGAAGAAGAAGTGATTTTTGTGGAAAATCAAATCGCTAGCCTACGCCAACAACTGCAAGTGGCGCAATTACAACTACAAGGCATCCGCGTGTTGCTGGCAACTTAAAACCTTCAGCCCTGCCCACCAAAAAGCCGCCCGAAGGCGGCTTTTTGGTCCAAGCAGTATCAAGCTGGGATTGGTGTTAGGCGGCTTGCGCCAGCGGGAAATGGAGTTGTTTTAGCACTACGAGGGTGATGTCATCGAGCGGATGTTTGCCGCCGAGATGCAGCTCTACATCGGCGATTACCTGGTCGCGCAATTGTGCTGCTGTGCTGTGCTTCCAATGCTGGGTAACCACCTCGCATAAGCGATCCAAACCATAGCATTGCCCTTGAGGATTAAAGGCTTCAGTAACGCCGTCGGTATAGAGCACGAGACCGTCGCCAGGGAGCAGTTGAATTTCCTGATGTGCGACAAAATCCGAAATATCTTCCTGTAAACCCACCATAAAACCCAAGTCTATCGTGTCTATGCGCTGTATTTTGCCATCAGCGGTGACTTTGAGCACTTCTTCGTGCTGTCCGCTCAAACGCAATAGTCCACTTTGGTAGTCCAGCAAGACCAGCGTTAGGTTTTTGTCCGTCTGCATACGCTGTACATTGCCGTACAGCGCACGGTTGAGGACATTGAGAAACTGCTTGGGATCAAGCACATTATTAGCCAGCAAAGTGCGCACAGCCATTTGCACCATCAGCATCATCACGCCACTTTCCAATCCATGTCCGGTGACATCGCCAATGCCGATTTTTACTATGCCGTTATCTTGTAACACATCATAGTAATCGCCGCCCACTTCGGTTGCAGGCTGCATGAAGCAGGCAATATCTAATTCCTTGATTTGACTCAGTTCATGCGCTTTAGGTAAGACCATTTGCTGTAATTGGCGAGTGATTTCCAGTTCTGTACCCATGCGCAGGTTTTCAGCTTTTAGGCGTTCATTTAGCTTAGAAATTTCACTGTTGGCTTGTTCTAGGTCGCAAGTGCGTTCAGCAACGCGCCGTTCGAGTTCTTCGTTTAAGCGTTCCTGCGCAGTGACCTTTTCTTCAATGGATGCCAGCAATTGATTGGTCGTAAAAGCAACAAGCCCTAATTCATCTTGCGTGTGCCCCTTGGGAATATCCAGCCGTAGTTTTTCTGGGTTATGTGCATCAATCTGCGCCAGCCGTTCGCTGAGCAGAGACAGCGGGCGGGTAATGAGGATGCGCAGCATCCAGTAAAATAAACTCGCCAGCAGCAGCGCATATATAGTCTGATTACTGGATTTTTATAATAAAAAATATATTAAATCATATACTTAATATCTATGAAAACATAATTATTGAGTAATCCTACTATAACAAGCCGCTCACAATGGTCAGACGGGTACGTTTAGCAAAGCTTTCCGCCAGTAAGAAAATATCTACCTCGGCTTTCAGCACGCCGTATTCGTGTTCCTCGTTTTTCAATTTGACTGCATAGCTGCTATACGACTGAAATAAGCGTTGCGCCAGCCACGCCCAGCGAACTTGCGCCAATTCACGCTTCTCTTCTGCCATTACCTGGGTGTACTCGTTTTGCAGCGTCACCTGATAAAACAAGCGGTATTTAGAAATACCATGCACCACTCCCTGCGCCAGCACTGTGTCAAAGTTGTAAGCAGCTTGCAACGCCGGGGTTTTGCCAATTTCCAGCACATCCAACGCAGTGCGCTGGGCTTCGTTACAGGTATCCACATAATCAAAAGCAATCTGTAAACTGCTGAATAACAGCCCCAAGCTCAAGGCAATTAACAGCATATATTTAGCTTGTTTGAAATATAGGCGTTGTTTAAGAGGAATTTCGGTCAACGACATAAGGTTAGTTCGCTTGCAGACTGTACTTGCGTTTTATAGTAGGATTACTCAATAATTATATTTTTATAATTATTAAGCATATGATTTTATATATCTTTTATTTTAAAGATTCAGTAATCCGACTATAGTACATTAATTTGAATTGCTTGTTCACCCAGATAGCGGTTAAATGCAGTGATCAATGCAGGATGCTTCAAGGTAGACAGATGATAATAACTACGATCATGCGGCAACTCTGGAACAAAGAGCAAAACTTGTTTGTCCGCTTTGAGTTGTTCAGGCACCGGCACATGGGATTTGCCCGCATTGATTTGTTGCAAACGATAGAGTCCCACATCAATATTGGCATAAATGCCCTCTAAACGATGCCCAATTAACGCCATCAGCAACAGACTATCATAATGCTTAACATCAATGCGCTGCACCAGTCCGGTTTCTACCCGATTTTGCCAAAACGGCAGCAGCGTAAAGCCCAAAATAGTTGCTAATTGTTTGATCTGTTCAACTTGCACAGTACCCTGGTAAGGGCGTATGAGAATGCCATCAATATATGCCACTACGGGCAGACTATAAGTGATATTCACTTTTTCCTTAAGTGTTTTGCTCCATGCCGGATGATCAGGATATTTAAAGTCCACCGAGCCGTCCACCAATTCACGAAACAAACGCCCAACAGGTAAAGGTTTATATTCCAAGCGAATACCCTGTGCAGCAGCAAAATTATCGAGCATCTCCCGCGCAAAGCCATGATACTCATACTCTTTAGTCATGCCGTAATGCGGATAATAATCATGGTTTTCCACACCCACCAGATAGGTTTCTTGTGCATACACTAAATGCCAACAGTAGAACAAAAAAACCAGGCTAACAATGCGCAACATACTTAAAACCCCAGATGAAAAAAGACTGTTGGATTCACTTCAAAGCCATAATCTACACCAAAGAAATTATTGCTGATTTCAATTTCAATACCCACAGCAGCTTTAGCAAGCCAATCATGGCTATTCATAAATTGTTTCAGCGGCACATGCAGTTGCAGCTCAGTTAGCAACACAACACCCACATCCTGACTCAGCAGGATAGCGCCAAGCAAAGCCTAGCCAACCATCCACTATTTTTGTTACAAAAATTGCAGCAATCTGTGCTTTTAACAGAAGACTCTAAATGGCTGTTTTTTTAGGAGAAAAGGCTGAATAAAGGCGGCAAAATATTTATAAAAATAGTAAGTTAGAAATGCTTTGAAATATTTTGGCTTGACGAAAAAGTGTAAGGGGCTACTTTTGCTTGGAAACTATCTAATCGCTTCAAAAACTTGCATAAACAATTGGTTATTTCGCTAATGCACGATACCTAACAGGGCTTTAACGTCTTCGCTTTCATAGAGCAAATGCAGATGATGAAGCTGGCGTTGTTCACTAAAATGTAACGCGGCTTTTAATAAGACATGATCAATTTTCAGCAGTTCTGCGCGGTAGTTTTGGCTATGCACATCTAGGCTTTCACCAAATAGGTTGCTATAAATCTCGCTGAGTTGTTCTAAGGTGCTGGGGCGGTCTTCGTAGTAATATAGGATTTTGGCAATTAAATATTTCTCTGTGGCATTAGACAGCACTTCTAACACATTACCTTGGTTGGCTTTATTATCTGACAGTAAGCCGCGACTGACGCGCAAGTAAAATTCTCGGTTTTCATTGGCTAAGTAGGTAATTTCTGTCAATAAAGCATTCAAATAGGTATCAGCAATTTCTTGCAGAATCTTTTCCACTAAAGCCTTGGCGGTTGATTGTGCCTCATGTTCTCGGTAGAGCATGAGCAAACCGGTGTGTCGGATGAATTGGCGCAGGGCTTCGTTGGCTTGCTCTTTGAGTTGCTGGCGTTGTTCATGATGCAGTAGCGGATAGACTAAAGACAAGATTTCAAAGCGTTCATCTACTGAAATCATAGGTAAAAAGACTTCGGTAATTAAAGCCTCTTTAGCAGAATTGAGATTTAATTGGAGTAGTTCTTTACTTTCTTTTGCTAACAAGCGGTCTTTTGCGCCTAATAATTGAATAATGGGTTGCCAATCATCCGGCGGTGAGCAGTCTTTTAAAGCTTGCAAGGCAAGAATCTTCATTTCTTTGGCTGGAGAGGCTAAAGCTTCAATGAAGTTTTGTTTATAAAACTCCAGATTACCTTGCAATAAAGCAATATGGGTTTTGAATGCAGCGAGGCGAATGCTTAAATCCTCTGCGTCTAAAAAGGGGGTGATGAGGGCGCTGTAGGTAGCGTTGTGCATCTCGCCGAGGGCGTGTAAATAGAGTTCAAAATTGGGCAGTTCTGGATGCTCTAGGCGAATGAGCAGACGCCCTTCGAGTGTGGTTTTGTCGGGATAATGCGGATTGCGATAAAGGCACAGAAAGGTTTCAATAAAAACTTGGGGCGATGGATGCAGTAGGTATTTTTCGATTTTTTGGCGCAGGTCTTCTTGGCTGAGAGGGTGGCGCGCCAGGGTGCGCATCATTAACGCCAGCATTTGCGGCTGATGTTCGGTTTTCAGGGCGCTTAATACATAGGTTGACACGTCTTCTGAGCCAGGCATGGCAGACAGGGTGGCGATGCAGTGGCGCTTGATGTCGGGATTTTCTGAGCGCACCAGCAGTTGTCCGACGGCATGGATAAAGCCGCGCAGCTTGACCACCCGAATCATTTCCAGTGCGGCGATGGTTTCTTGCGGGTCTCGCGCACACAGCTTGTCTTCGACCATTTTGCTGAGGCTATCGAGTTTGCCCACTTTGGCTTTGCTGCCCTGCGCAAACAGGTTGCGATTGAGCAGTCCAAACACGCCTTCGTTGTACGCCGCCCATTGCGGCAGCGCCATAAAAATCGCGGCGCTGGCAAAGCTTAGGGAGAGCAGCGGCAGTAAAAATATTTGCGCTGGTTCGCTGAGATTGTCTTTAATCGCCATCAGCATGAGACCGGCGATGAGGGTTGCCAGCGGGAAGGCGATGCCGTTGATAAAGGCTTTGGTCATGCCCCACATATTCGGCGGAATGGCGTTGAATAGCAGGTTATTGGCTGGCGTGCGTAAAGCGCCGCGCATTTCTTGGTTGACGAATTGAGCAATCACACCCGCAACAAAACCAAAGCGGAACAGTAAGCCGATAGAAACCAGAAACATCAGCACCGGATGCAGCAAATTACTGGCGCCAACGCCCATTCTTATGATCAGACGTGAAGTGACAAAGAGTTGCAACACCAGCCATGTGAGGTTGCCGAAAATTTCGTAAGTGGCAAAAAAGGCAGCGCGTTGTTTGGTTGCTGGAAACACTGCCGGATAAATCAAGGCTTGGTATTGATATTCCAGCAATTTACTGGAAATGACGAACAGCATAAGCCCCAACGCCATGTACAGCATGAGCTTGGAGTTGATGATGAAAAAGAATGCACGTTGCAGTTCTTGCAGCGGATTAACATTGCTGGTGCTGGCTTTGCGTTCATGCAGAGAACGAATTGGCGTGAGTTTTTTCCCAATCAGCCGCAGCAGCCCAAAAGCCACGCCATAAGCCGCGCTCATCAGCAGAATCAACCAGGCGGGATCATGCACCCAAGTCAGCAAAACAATCAGCGCCACCCCGCCCAGCGCCCCGCCAATGGGCAATCCGGCGTTGATAAAGCCGGTCACGCGCTTGAGTTGCACCGCATTAAAATACGCCGCCACCACGCTGCCAATGTGGATAGAAATGAGCACATAAAACAAGAAAAAACCGACAAAAAACAGCCCGTAAACCCAGGCGTAAGGCAGGAAAAACAGGAATCGTGCCACCAGCGCAAACAGCGCGCCGCCAACGAGAAACAGTCCAAGAATATGCAAACAACTGATTTTTTTGGTGTAATGGGCATAAATCAGGAGGCTAAACAGGGCGCTCAAGTCAATCAAAATGAACATCTGCGGCAAAATTGCGCCGGTTAAATGCTCGATTAACAGCGTCATGCCCAGGCTGCGGGCAATACTAGAACCAAACGCAAACACCAGCATCACCAGGAAAAAATACCACACGGCTTCCCATTCGCTGGCTTTGATGGAAAACATCTGGCTCAGAAAGCGCATCATGGCAGAAACCTTCGCTTAAAGTTCGCGGGTCTTCATCATTTCCCGCATCCGCCGAATCAGCACTTTAATGAATCCAAAGGCTATCGCCGGATATTCGTGTGCCAGTTGCTCCATATCGTTGCGCTCAATGACGAGAAAGGTGCAATGTCCTTCGCAACGTGCCGTTGCGGTGCGGGTTTCTGCATCAAATAGCGCCAATTCACCGAGAAAATCGTTTTCTCTAACTGTCACCAGATGAAATTGCTTGCCATCACGCTCCTGCAAAATCTGCACTTTGCCAGACACCACAATAAATAATTTGTCGCCCACATCGCCTTGATAAAACAAAATGTGCTGGTCTTCATACACCTCTTCCGACGCGATGGTAGAAATCATGTAAATGTCCTCGGTTTTCAGCGCGGAAAACAGCGGCAAGCGGTTGAGGACAATGATTTTTTCCAATGGAATCATGGCGGCGTATTGGGGGCTTAAGTTTTTTAAAGGCTTGCGTTTATCAGCATCATTCAACTATTAGGCTGGTTTTGGCGGGCACTCGAATAAATCCAGGGCAGTAGCAATGCCCGCTCAGCGTTGCGCCACCTGGGTGCCCAGTGCCGGATGTTGGCGCATATAGGCGCGAATGCCTTGAAAAATCGCCTGCGCAATCTGCCGCTGATAAGCTTTATCGCGCAACTTGCGCTCCTCGGCGGCATTAGAAATAAACGCCGTTTCTACCAAAATCGAAGGAATATCCGGCGAACGCAACACCATAAAAGCGGCTTGCTGCACATTTTTATGATGCACCGCGCCAACACCGCTCAAGCCGCTTAACACCTGCTGCGCCAACTGCCCGCTGGCTTCCAGTGTACCAGTTTGAGATAAATCCAACAAAATCGAAGCCAGCGTATCGTTTTTATCATTCAAACTCACGCCGCCTAACAAATCCGCCGCATTTTCCTTTTCTGCCAACCAATGTGCCGCCTCACTGCTGGCACCGCGCTGCGACAAAACATACACAGAAGCACCGCGCATCTGTTGCCCGCTTTCGTTGGCATCTGCATGAATTGAAATGAAAATATCTGCCTGATACTGGCGCGCCCGCGCAATGCGATCACGCAGCTTTAAGTAACTGTCATCATTGCGAATCAGCGCAGCTTTCATGCCCGGCGTCTGGCGCACCAACAGCGCCAATTCCCGCGCAATCGCCAGCACCACTGTTTTTTCGTAAGTACCCAATTGCCCGATAGCACCTGGATCAATGCCACCGTGCCCCGCATCAATGGCAATCACCAATTCGCGCTGATTTTTACCGCCACCTGACGGCAACGGCATCGGCGTCAGCGGCGTCACATAGGCTGCTGCCTGCGACGGCGCAGTCGGTGGCAACAGCGCCATTGCTTCCGCTTGACGCGCCGCCGCCAGGCGTAAAGGCGTATCTGGTCGGTGCTGTTTAGCGATAATCACCACCAGCCGATGCCCATTGCGCCCCGAAGGTTTGAGCAAAAAACTGTGTGTATAAACCGACTGATTGACATCAATGACTAGGCGCAAATCATCGTTTTCGTTGTGTGTGCCGCTACGCACCGCCTGCAACATCGGAATGTTTTTTGGCACTTCCAACAAATCGCCCACCAGTTGCGCATTGCTCAAATCAATCACCACCCGCTCCGGCTTGCCGCCTTCCGCTGGCAAGGTAAACACGCTGTGCTTCACGGGTTCACTCAGGTCGAGCACTAACTGCTGTTTTTCCGCGCTCGTCTCCAGCCAGCGCGTATTCAGCACCTTAGTTTGTGCCGCACCTACCGCTGTTACAGCAAACCAGCCCAGCAACAGCGTTGCCAAACCAATGAAAAAATGTCTCGTTTGTAACCTCATAGCAATACACCTTCAAGCTGATAATCTAAATGAATTTATAAGGATAACCCTTTGTTTTTTAGATAACAACCAAAACTTAGCAAAGCGCGGGCGGGGGACAATAATCGCCTTAAACAGCGGGAAACGGCGCTCAGAATGCGGCTGTTTGGCAAAATACAAAGTGCTGAGGAGCGTGCTAATATTGCGCCGCCTCTTCAGCAATTGTCGGTTGCCCGCCATAAACCGTGCAAAGTTTATCACTTAAATATTGATTTATAGGGAGATTTTGATGCCAACCCAGTCTTTTCAACCACCGCAGCGCACTTTAATGGGACCCGGACCTTCAGACGTTTCGGCGCGGGTTTTATTGGCTATGGCAAAGCCTACTATTGGACATCTTGATCCGGCGTTTGTGACCATGATGGAATCTTTAAAAGGATTGCTGCAATACGCCATGCAGACCAAAAACACGCTGACGCTGCCTATTTCTGCACCTGGTTCTGCGGGTATGGAAGCCTGTTTTGTCAATTTGCTCGAACCAGGCAATAAAGTGATTATTTGCGAAAACGGCGTATTTGGTGGGCGCATGAAAGAAAACGCCCTGCGCTGCGGAGCGCAGCCCATTATGATTAATGACGATTGGGGACGAGCGGTTGATCCGAACAAAGTCGAAGCCGCGCTCAATGAACACCCAGACGCCAAGGCGCTGGCATTTGTGCAAGCAGAAACCTCAACAGGTGCGCTATCAGATGCGCAAGAATTGTGTGCTTTGGCGCAAAAATTTGGCGTATTGAGCATTGTAGACAGCGTAACGGCGCTCGGCGGCACACAGCTACAGGTAGACGCCTGGGGCATTGATGCCTGTTATTCAGGCTCACAAAAATGCCTGTCTTGCGTGCCTGGTTTATCACCCGTCAGCTTTAGCGAATGCGCTCAAGCAGTGATCAAGGGGCGCTCCTCTAAAGTGCAAAGCTGGTTTTTGGACATGAACCTGATCATGAGCTACTGGGGCACAGGCGCAAAACGCGCCTATCACCACACAGCGCCCATCAACAGCCTCTACGCCCTCCATGAAAGCCTGCTGATGCTACAAGCAGAAGGGTTAGAAAACGCCTGGGCACGGCATTCTTATCATCATCAAGCCTTGCGTGCCGGCTTAGAAGCCATGGGCTTGCGCTTCATCGTCCCAGCCGCCGAACGCCTACCGCAATTAAACTCCATCACAGTACCAGAAGGTGTTGATGAAGCACTGGTGCGCAAGCGTCTGTTAGAAGACTATCAATTGGAAATAGGCGCAGGTTTAGGACCCTTAGCAGGTAAAATCTGGCGCATCGGTTTAATGGGCTACTCAGCCAACAAGCGCAACGTCTTGTATTGCCTAAACAGTTTAGAATCCGTGCTAATTGATTTAGGCGTGCCTTTAAGCGGCGGTGCAGCAGTCAAAGCCGCTTTAGCCGAATATGCAGGTTAGCCACCTGGGATCACTGAGTGCCTATAGGGAACACAAATCAATTGCACGCCAGACCTGACAGGTTGCTAAAACCTGTCAGGTCTTAGCCGCGACCAACCGCAACCTCAGCAGACATAAACCACATGAGCCTGAAAGAACAACGCGCCAAACAAAAGCAACGCAACCAAGAGAAAAAAGCCCAGCGGCGTGGGGAATTGACACCGGCTGATAAGTTAGTCAATCAGGGTACCGCTTATGCTAAACAAGCTTTATATGACCAAGCCTTAGAATGCTACAACCAAGCCATTCAACTCAATCCAAAACTGGCCGAGGCTTATGTCAATCGCGGGAATTTTTATAGAAAACAAGAAAACTACAGTCAAGCCTTAGCGGATTACAACCAAGCCATTCAACTCAATCCTCAATATGCTGCGGCTTATGCCAATCGCGGGAATCTATATGCAGAACAAAAAAACTTCCCCCAAGCCTTAGCAGATTACAATCAAGCCATTCAACTCAATCCAAAACTAGCGGAGGCTTATGTCAATCGAGGGCTTATTTATGCAGAACAAAAAAACTTCCCCCAAGCCTTAGCAGATTACAATCAAGCTATTCAACTCAATCCAAAACTGGCTGCGGCTTATGCCAATCGCGGATTTGCTCATTTAGATTTGGAAAATACTGAAGCTGCTTTTGCTGACCTTGATAAATTTATTGAATATTCAGAGGATAATGAGTTAAAGCAGCAAATAGCCTTAGTTGCTCATTCTGTTGCTTTGTCTAACAATGAATTTAGCAAAGCGCGTGATTATGTAGAACAAGCCTTTGCACAGGCGGCAACAGAAACAAAACAACATCAGAAAATCTATTTAGATAATATCGAGAAAACAGAAGCACTTTATAATAAAACCAAAGAACTGGAAGAGACCAACAAGAAACTTGCCGAAGCCCATAAAAAACAGGAAAATCTCCTGCGCGAGTTCACCCATATGTTAGGCAGCACCCTGTTTCCAGAAACACTGCTAGATATTGCCAACACGTTAAAAGAACACAGTACATTGCAAGAACAAATCAAACGGCTATACGATGCCTACCATGCCGAGCTTACCGTGCGCCGTCAAAGCGAATTATTGCGTGTGCGCTATTTCACAGATAGCCCCCATCGCTTTATTGAACTGGTGACAGACGGTTGTATTAAAACTGACAGCGAAGATGCTGGCAGCAATGTGCTGGATGTGTTTGAATCTGCATTGGAGCGCGTTATCGCAAGATTGCTCAGTGAACACTATGATAAACTCAAAACACCAAGAGGCATCTTGCTGCAACTATTGAAAACAGATGTGCTGAAATTACGCAACGAGTTTAAAGCCCATGTGTTCTTGGAAAACAAACCCTTATTAGACTGGATTAACAGTCGCTTAATGCCCGTTAGTATCCAACAAGAACCCTCAGCATGGGATAGAGTCCGTTTCAAAATTGGTGGCACTACAGAATCTTTGTTTTACAGTTATTTTAATGAGCTTTTGTTAAATGCTATTAAATACGCTGATTACACACAAGGACTAGTAGTGCGGTTTTATCAACAGTACATAGATGAAACCCTGTATTTGTGTTTTTCCATTGAAAATACCAGCCGCGTTGGTATTGTGTCAGGTTCACAAATTGGTTTAAAAAGTCTGCGTAAAAATTTAGCCCAATTAAATAGTGCAGATACACCTGAAAAAATACTGCAAGTACAGCAAGAACAGGGGCGATTTAAGGTGACATTGGCTATTCTAAAAGACATTTTGCTATATGAACCCACAGCAGAAGATGATGAAGCGATACCGGAAAGCTTTAGACGTGGGAAAGCATTAAGACAACAACACCAAGCAGTATGAGGATTAAATAATGCGAATTTTATGGGTCGAGGATAGTGATCAACTTCCTCAAGAACTGATTAATCAGTGGTTTGGAGAATTTTACGCGCAACACCAGATTGAGCGACATAATGGCTTTAGCGATGCTTATCGCTGCATACAAACACAGCCGCAGAATTATGATTGTGTAATTTTGGATATTAATTTGGAAAACAGTGAGTTTAATCCACAAGAATTTACCGAGTCGGATATTATATTCCCAAAAGAAAAAGAAAAATTCCTTAAAGAATCTGGATTTCATTTATATATCCGCTTGCTGTATAAAGGCTTTCCCACACAACGTATGGTTTTTCTAACCGGCAATGCCAGCGAACATAATGCCAGCGAACATGATAATTCCCGTGTTAAGTTAGTCAATGTATTTAAACAAGCCAGGGATGGCGATGATGAGAAAGCTTATGTAAATTGTGTCAAGGAAATTAGAGAGAAATTGCCCGCACCAGAGCGCAAAAAATTTAATGATTTATTACAAACTCCTCACGTTGAACAGCTTGATGTCTGGCTTGAACAATGGGCAACACCCTTTCATACTATAGGAGAACCGCCTAAAACGGACACTTATAAAGAACTACACGACCGTTTCTATGAAGCTCGCATGACATTACCGAGACGAATAGAAAAAAACGCCGAGACTGCAAAAACATTGCAAGACTGGTTACATGAGCATTGCTCTCCACAATCACAACAGCGGCAAACATTTGATTATCTGACCTTGCGGCGTGGGATGTTGGATGCGATTGAAGCAATAAGCCGAGATGACAGCATTCAATGCACCGCTGATTTTGAGAATGATTTAGATAAAGCGGCTTTTCTATCTGGTTTAGCCTGGCAAGTGCGGGATTTTGCTTTGCCGCCAACTGATTATGATAAATCCTATTTGGCGGTGTGTGAGTATTTAAGCAAGCCCTTTGAACGCTATTTCTGGAAGAAAAATAACAACTCAAAAAATAGCAAGGATTTGCTGAATGAAAGCGACCGTCATTTGAAAATGCCGTTGTATTTTCTGCGCAATTGGATTGCACATGGATTGATTGCTGGCAGCAACACAACAATCACCGCGCAAGCTGCTGGTCTTGTGTTCTTATTGGCTATGCGGCATTTTTTCTCAGTGGAAAACTATGGATTTCAAAATGAATTGCAGCGTTTGTTTGCTCGCCCAATGACCGATCCGCAGGAATGGAACAACTGCTGCACTCGGCTCAAACAGAAGTTTGATAAATCCGGCTTTAGTCCTTTAGAAAGTCTTAAAGAAATTGGACATAAAACATCTGCTGGTTGGGAACAACAGGATTTCATTCAGCATTTCTATGCGGCTTATGTGTTGTGTTTGCAGCAAGTAGATGGCAGTGTGCTCAACGCGCCTTTTAATGGGTGGATTGTCGGAGAAATAAGTCAGTGATTTGTTTCGTGCCGCGTAGAACGGCTCACATGAGAAAAACTTTCTTTCTAGCCACCTTAACCTCTAAAATCACTCTAAATAAATCCCTGCCGAGAGACTGTTTCAGTGCCTTCACCCTCTGTTTTTACCCGCTTTAGTGCTTCTGTATCGCGCTATCGTGCTTCTCTGGTGCGTGACACCTTGCTGAAAATGGCAATGCAGATTACTGCGAGTATTGTGCTTATCAGCTTTACGGGCTATTGGTACGTTGGTAGCCTGTTGGCAAAGCGCGAAATTACGCATTTGCGCAGCTATGCGGCAAGTCGTGGGCAATTATTGAGCACTGTATTTGAGCAGGTGGAAAACCAGCACCGCTTGCTGGCAACTGCTTTTGCGCAAGCCTATAAGGAAGCGGAAGAGCCGCTCAGCGCGGCGTTGCAGCAGGCGTTACAAACTCAGCAAAAAGGCTATCTGCATTTGCCAGCGGATGCACAGAATCCAACGCTTAATGGCTTTCTGGCGCAGCCTTATGCGCTGGATGCGAAAACGCAAAAGCTGTTGCAGTTGGGGCAATCGCTGCTTAATCGTTATGGTCCTGCTTGGCAGCAAAACAGTTTGGGGCTGTATTTTGTTTTGGCAAACGGTGCTTTTTTGCGCCACCGGGCGGGGGAGAGCAAGCTTTCGGAGCGCCTCAGCACGCCGGATTGGGTAGATTTAGCGCTGCCGCAGGAAAACCCACAGCGCCAAAGTGTGTGGAGCGATGTGTCTTACCAGGATATGAACACTCAGTGGCATACCGCCTGTGTTACGCCGTTGGATCAGGGCGGGCGCTATATTGCGGCTATTGGGCAATTAGTGCCGCTCAAAAGTCTGTTTGCGCAAGTGCTTAACGAAGAATTAGAAGGGGCTTATAGCCTGGTTTTTCATCCTAACGGGCATTTGCTGGCGCATCCTCAGTACATGGGCAGTTTGTATCAGGATAATCCTTGGTACATGCAGCACAGCAATAACCAAGGTTTGCGTGCTATTTATCAGCAGGTTTCGCAACGCGCCGAGAATGACGCGCCCTATGTGTTAGACAGCGATACTGAAGATGCTTATTTGGCGGTCACGCGCATCAAGGGACCGGGTTGGTTTTTGGTCACTGTCTATTCGCATTTGCAAATGGATAAGCAAGCCTATGATGCAGCAGGCTTTATTCTATTGCTGGGGCTATTGTCCATTATGATTGAAGTGAGCATTCTGTTTTTTGTGCTGCGTCGTCAAGTTGCGCAGCCGCTTCAGCAGTTTATCCAGATCGCTGATCGCATTGCCAAGCGCCATTTTCAAACCCGCGATCAAGAAATCATTGCGCGTTTGCCCTTGCGCCGTCAGGATGAAATCGGGCAACTGGCGCAGGCGTTTTATTTGATGGTGGAAAATCTGCACACTTCTTATGTACAGCTAGAAAGCTACAACCAGAGTTTGGCGCAGAAAGTAATGGAGCGTACCCAAGAATTATCTGATGCGAATCAAGAGCGGGTGCGCTTGTTCAAAGAAGAATGTGAGCAGCGTCAAATTGCTGAGCAGCGTAGCAGTCAATTGATTGCCGCCAATAAAAAGCTCAAGCAAATTCTTCAGCACTTAAAAACCACGCAGCAGGAATTGATTCAATCGGAGAAAATGGCGGCGTTAGGACAACTGGTTGCGGGCGTTGCGCACGAAGTCAACAGCCCATTGGGGGCGATTCGTTCGTCTGTGACCACGATAGACCTCACCTTAAAACAAACGCTGACGGAGTTGCCGCAGTTTTTTCGCGGCTTGAGTGAACCGCAATTAGTCACTTTTCAGCAATTGCTGTTTAGGGCGCTTCAGCAACGTCATGCCACTCTATTGCCGCTCAAAGAAGAGCGCCGCTTAAAGCGCCAATTACGCAAACAACTGGAAGAAGCGGGGGTGGAAAAGGCAGATTTTGTCGCCGATACCCTCAGCGAAATGGGCCTATTTGAACCATTGGAAAGTCTATTGCCGCATCTGCAAATGTCTGATAGTCAACGCTTATTACAGATTGCTTATCGTTTATCTGGGCTGTATCGCAGCGCCGATACCATTGCAACTGCCACCGAACGCGCCAGTAAAGTGGTGTTTGCTTTGAAAAATTTTACCCACAGTGACCATCGCGGGGAAAAAACCGAAGCGGATATTATTGAGACCCTAGAGACAGTGCTGACGCTTTATCACAATCAATTGAAAAGCGGCGTAGAACTGATCCGCGATTATCAAATGCCGCTGCCTAAGTTGCTGTGCTTCCCGAATGAACTTAATCAAGTCTGGACTAATTTGCTGCACAACGCTCTGCACGCCATGCAGCACAAAGGCACTTTAAGCATTCAAGTCAAGCACTTAAACAATACGCAAGCGTCTGCTGTGCAAGTCAGTATCACCGACAGCGGTTGCGGTATCCCTGCACCACTGATGAATAAAATTTTTGAGCCATTTTTCACCACCAAAGCGGCAGGCGAAGGCAGTGGCTTAGGGTTGGACATTGTGCGCAAAATCGTGCACAAACATGAAGGCAAAATTAGCGTTGCCAGCCAACCCGGGAAAACCACTTTTAACGTGCTGTTGCCGGTGCTAACGGCACAACGACAAGCGGATAAAAGCCGCCCACCCCAGGCACTTAAACCGCCAGCGGCAAATAAAGGCTAAAAGTCGAGCCCTGTTGCGGCTGGCTACGCACTTCAATGCGCCCCCCCGCGCATTCTGCTAGGCGCTTGGCAATGGCTAAACCAATCCCTGAGCCGTCATAGCGGCGTGTGCTGCCGTCGCTTTCTTGGCGAAACTCTTCAAACACATAAGGCAGAAAATCGGGCTGAATGCCGATGCCTTGATCGCTGACTTGCAAGCACACCCAAGGGGCTTGCGCTTCTTCCAGGCGAAACAAGCGGATACGGATTTCTCCAGAAGAACAAAATTTAAGTGCGTTGCTAAACAGGTTTTTCAGTATTCTTTCATAGGTTTGCGTTTGAATGGCTACATTTGCTAGGCAGTTATCCAAATCAATGCGCAAAATCAAGCCTTTTTCCTGTACGCGTATTTGGAAGGGCGCCAGCGCATCGTAAGTGGCTTGGCATAGATTTAAGGGGTATTTGGGTTTGGGGCAGGGGTGGTGTTCTAAGTAACTGAGTTCTAAGACATTATCCAGCGTATCCATGAGCCGCTCACCGCTTTGGCGAATCATGCCCAAGTATTTTGCCAGCTCTTTATCCTCGATTTCCTCTTCTAGCAGCGAAGCGCAGCCTAAAATACCGTTCATCGGGGTACGAAACTCGTGGCTCATTTTGCTGATGACTTGGGTTTTCAGACGCTCGATTTCTTCGCGGCGGGTGATGTCAATATTGCTGGAACGCACTGCCAACAAATGCCCTTGTTCATCAAAAACTCCGCTGGACATGTGGCTAATGGTCTTGATTTCGCCGCTTTTGGTGATAATGTGCAAATCCAGCGCAGGCGGGTCTTGTTTGCTGTAATCTAAATTTGCGATGTAATCCTGCAACAGATCGCGGTCATCAGGGTGAACGAGCCGCGCTAAGAGATGCGGCTGTGCATAAAACTCTGCTGGATTATAGCCGGTGAGATTTTGACAATAAGGCGAGACATATTCGTATTTGCCTTGCAAATTGCAAATATAGAGAAATTCCTGCCCAAAATCCGCCAGCGCATGAAATAGCCGATTGCGGGTTTGCAATTGCTTGTGCAGTTTTAAGGTGGTTGCCAACAGCAAGCCGGCTAGAATCCCTACCAACAGCGGCATAATGACCCACTGCGGCTTAAAATCTTTAATAAAAATAATGACCTGTAGGCTAAAAAATAAGCCAACTACGAATACGGATAAGGCGACATAACGCAGATACAAATCCAAGTAAGGATATTTCTTGTGTTCCATTGTTGTATAAAATAACCTCTGTTGCATTATCTGTTGCTTACACTGTTGCGCAGAGCTTTAACTAAACGCTGGGGGATTATGAGCTTCACTGCTGAAGCGGTACAAAGTTTCCGTTTTTTACGCTATGAGTTTAAGCCAGATACTACTCAGGTGCTACTGCATTATGCCTTTGACGATACCTGTTTTTTTTGTGAAACCCTGGAATTTCCGGGCGCTGATCTGCCGCTCTCGCCCGAACGTGAAGCGCAATTACAACAGGTGCTTAGGCATTTACACCTGGTTGCTGGCATCAGCTACTACAAAGCCGCAATTCCGCCGGAAATTCGTGTAGAAACCGGCGATTTAGACGCTGCCACTGCTGCGTTTTTGCAGCACCTATACTTACAGGGATTGGGTGAATTTGCTTATCAGAATGGGGTTTCTTTGCAACAGCGGATAAAATTTCCGTGTGCCATGACAGCGACAAATGTGCTGGAAAATGTGACAGTTGCGCAACAGGCTAAGCTGCCGCGCCGCACGCTAGTACCAGTCGGCGGCGGCAAGGATTCGCTGGTGACTATCGAGGCACTACAAGCCGCTGGTGTGCCTATTACTTTGTTTTCGGTGGGAAAACCACGCATTATTGCTGATGTGGTGGCTTGTACTGGGTTGCCACACATTTGCGTAAAACGCCAGTTGTCTCCGCAATTGTTTGAATTAAATCAACAGGGTGCGTACAACGGGCATGTACCCATCAGCGCCATTATTGCCTATATTTTAGCGGCAGCGGCAGTGCTGTATGGCTTTGATACGGTGGTGATGTCTAATGAGCGTTCTGCCAATGTTGGCAATTTGGTGCAAGATGGGCTGGAGATAAACCATCAGTACAGCAAAAGCCTGGACTTTGAACGCCGCCTGGCACAATCCTTTCAACAAGTGCTGCCTGGCTTGCGTTATTTTTCGCTGTTGCGCCCCTTGTCAGAATTAAGCATTACTCGCTTGTTTAGCCGTTATCCACAGTATTTTCCGTATTTTTCCAGTTGCAATCGCAATTATGCTGTGCAAAAGCCCGCCGAGCACGCGGGTAATTGGTGTTTGGATTGCCCCAAATGTCGCTTTGTGTTTCTTGCTTTAGCGCCTTTTTTACCCAAAGCCCAATTAGAGGCGATTTTCACCACCA
This sequence comes from Thiomargarita sp., assembly GCA_020720115.1. Classification (GTDB taxonomy): domain Bacteria; phylum Pseudomonadota; class Gammaproteobacteria; order Beggiatoales; family Beggiatoaceae; genus BB31. The sequence goes on from DYPD01000022.1 coordinate 31,857, forward strand.
ATCTATTAGCGCACTCTGAACAAATTCCGGGCTTTGCTGCACTGATTGGTTGGCAAACGCATAAACCCTTTGAATGCGTGGGAGAAATAGAAGAATCCTTGGCGGCATTTTATTTACTCAGCCAACAACTGGAGTGGCAAACCACAGCGGTGGTGGCTTGGTTTATGGCGCAGGTACTCCCGCAATTGACCAACCCGCAACAACTGGTGCAAACCGTGTTGACGCCTACAGATCAGCACCAGGTGCCAGATGATTTTCTGCCGGTTTTGGCAGAATTGACAGGTAGAATTTCAGCCCCTAGCATTGCGCCGCACCTGTGCGCTCATTGTTAGACTGTGCCCCGCCAGAAACTGCTCTCAGGGAAGTTGATTAAATAATTAAAAGTCAATTACTTATATCAAACTTGATAGAACAAAAAATGCAGTTTCTGGCGGGTATGATTATAGTGTGTAGCAGCTTAGATTTTTGAGGAATCAATATGGAAAAACATTACGAATTATTACTGGATGATGTCATTGGGCTGGCACACAAGGCGGCTGAAGCGATTTTGCAGGTTTATGCCAGCGAAGACTTTGACGTGCAGGCAAAGTCCGATCAATCACCGCTGACTTTAGCAGACCAAGCAGCTCACAGCATTATTCTTGAAGGCTTGCAGGCTTTAACGCCACAGCATCCGGTGTTATCAGAAGAGTCTGCTGCCTTGCCTTATGCCAAACGTAAGCAATGGCATACCTATTGGCTGGTTGATCCGCTTGACGGCACTAAAGAATTTATCAAGCGCAACGGCGAATTTACCGTCAATATCGCCTTAATTGAAGATCATCAGCCCGTACTGGGTGTAGTGTATGTGCCTGTTTCTGGAGTGGTTTATTATGCCGCTAAGGACGCTGGGGCGTACAAGCGTCAGCCTGATGCTGGCTCACAGTCAATCCGTGTGCGTCCCTGTCCTGAATCTGGTTTTAAGCTGGTGGGCAGTCGCTCTCATGCCAATCAAGCGTTGCAGGATTTCATTACCTGCCTGGGCACAGATACGCAGGTAACAAGCATTGGCAGCGCCTTGAAAATTTGCTTAGTGGCTGAAGGCGCAGCCGATATTTATCCGCGTTTGGGGCTGACTTCCGAATGGGACACCGCCGCTGCTCAATGTGTAGTCGAACAAGCCGGCGGGCATTTAACCGGTCTGGATTTACATGCTTTACGCTACAATACCAAGGATTCATTGCTTAACCCTTTTTTCGTGGTTTTTGCCGAAGTAAACAATGCTTGGTCGCGTTGCCTACACCGCTTGCATGAGCAACTCGAATCGGCTGAATCCGCCGAAACCGCTGATTAAAAAGCGTCTTGACGCTTAGCCTAATGAGGATAAATCCATGATTGTTGTGTGCCCTAATCCAGACTGCAAAGCCAGATACGACCTAGAACCAGAGCAGATTCCCAGCAGCAAAAAAGGCTTCAAATGCGCTCAATGTGAAGGATTTGTACCGGTAGACTTGGAGGCTGTGCTCAAAGCGCAAAACGATTTATTGAACGGCGGACAGCAGGGTACACCGAAATCTCTCATCATTATTTTAGCCTTAGCATTACTGATGATTATTGGTGGCGCAGGCTTTTTTTATTACCAATTGCAACTCATTAACCAGGGCAGTTTGGTGGTTGAGGGTAGCGCACAACCAATACAGTATATTAGCTCTGATCGCATGGCAGAACTGCAAGAAAAAATCCGCCAATCCCGCGCCCAACCGCCAGTTACCCCGCCTACCAACCCTTAGCAGGATAGTCCACAGATTATGTCAAATGCCAGCGTTACCCACTTTAACCAAGCCGCTGCGCACTGGGATCAAAAACCATTGCGCGTTATCCTTGCCGAAGCAGTGGCGCACGCCATTGCCCAACAAGTGCCATTACGCCCAGACATGCAGGCAATGGATTACGGGTGCGGCACTGGCTTGGTGTCGCTGGCGTTAGCGCCGCAGTTGGGCAGCTTGTTAGGACTCGACAGCGCCGCCGAAATGCTCAAAATCATGCAGGACAAAGCACAAACCCAGCAGTTACCAAAGATTCGCACTCAACATATTGATTTAACCGAAGAAACCCTACCAGAACACAGCTTTGACCTGATTTTAAGCAACATGACGCTACACCATGTGCAAGACACCGAGCATCTGCTCAAGGCGTTTTACCAGCATCTCAACCCCAACGGCTGGCTGGCTATTGCTGATTTGGATAGCGAAGACGGCAGTTTTCACCCAGCGGATGCGCAGGGCGTGGTGCATCATGGTTTTGCGCGTGAGGCTTTACAAAAGCAAGCCGAAAGCGTCGGTTTTAGCGCCGTACAATTTGTCACCGCACACCAGATACACAAAGCCGAAACCCAACGCGATTATTCCATCTTTCTCATGACGGCACGCAAAGCCGCCTAAATCCGCCAACTGCCAGGCGCACAGCAACGGCTTGGCACTTGGCATTCACTGTACACCACCATGACTTCATCTTTTGCCACTCATCGCTTTCTGTGGTTGTTTTTGTTTGCTGCTGTTTTTATTAGCTTTTTTTACAATATCTGGGAAATCCCGCTGTTTGACGTAGATGAAGGGGCTTTTTCCCAAGCCACGCGAGAAATGTTCTTGCGTCATGACTTCATTTCCACTTATCTCAACGGACAACCCCGTTACGACAAACCTATCCTGATTTACTGGCTACAAGCTGCCAGCGTGAGCCTGTTGGGTTTTAACGAGTTTGGCTTGCGCTTGCCTTCCGCCTTGTCCTCGCTGCTGTGGGCGCTCCTGATTGTGGCTTTTGCCCAACGCATCCTAGCTGACCGCCGCCAAGCCCTTATCGCCGCGTTACTCATGGCAACCAGCTTAGAAATAGCCGTCATCGGCAAAGCCGCCACTGCTGATGCGCTGCTCAATCTGCTGATTGCCGGAAATATGTTCAGTTTATTCTGGTTTTTGCAGCAAAAAGAACCGCACTATCTGTACTTAAGTGCGGCTTTTTGCGCTTTTGGCGTATTGACAAAGGGACCCGTTGCAGTGCTGATTCCGGCAGTGGTTAGCCTGCTCTATTGCGCGAGTTATGGCGATTGGCGCGGCTGGCTGCGTTTATTCAACTATCCGCTGGCGTGGGGAATTTTCCTGCTCATCGTGTTGCCCTGGCATTTATTGCAATATTGGCAACAGGGCGATGCTTTTGTGCAAGGGTTTTTCTTTAAGCACAATGTCGGACGCTTTCAACAAGCGATGGAAGGACACAGCGGCGCATTTTGGTTTTATGTGCCAGTGTTGCTGATTGGCTGGCTGCCCTACACCGCCTTACTGCTGCTGACTTTGCGCCACAGTCGCACGCTTTGGCAACAGCCCTGGGCGCGTTTCATGTGGCTGTGGTTTGGCTTTGTTTTCCTGTTTTTCTCGCTGGCGGCGACCAAATTGCCGCATTATCTGGTGTATGGCTACAGCGGCTTGCTGTTGCTGATGGCAAGCCAAGCAGACCAGTTGCGCTCAAAATTGTGGGCATTTCTGCCGCAAATTGTCTTATTGTTGCTGCTGTTGGCGCTGCCTTGGGCGCTGGAATATAGCCTGCCACAGATGCGCGATGCCTTTTTGCAAGCCGCGCTACAAAATCCTTGGCAGTATTTTCCCTCCCGCTATTTTGTTCTTTTAGGCATAGGCTTGTTGGGTAGCTTTTATTGTCTGTGGGATCAGCGCCTGGCGATCTTGCCTAAGCTGCTCGCCAGCGGTTTGTACCTCAGCGTGTTGATCAGCAGCCAGCTCTTACCGCTCGTGGCGGAAGTGCAGCAAAAACCTATTGTGGAAGCTGCGCGCATCGCTAAAAACCTGCCACACCCTTTAGTCATGTGGCGTTTGCACATGCCAAGCTTTAGCCTCTACAGCGGGCGCATTGCCGAACCACGCGCCCCCCAAAGCGGCGATCTGGTGTTGAGTAAAACCAAGCATCTCCCCGATTTACCTGGCTATCCCGCGCAGCAACAGATTCTCTATCAGCAACAAGGCATCGTGTTGGTGCTGCTAACGCCCGGCTAACTGGCTGATAACTGTTAGACAAAGCAGGGAAGTTTGCGCACAATGGCAAAGGCAAAGCCTAGTGACCTTGCTGTCTTTTGTTGAATCAAGCCGCTAAAGCTTCCATAATCGGGGCTGTTCATAGTATGCCCGCCATAAACTGCGTTCAAATAGATTAAAAACAGATAAAATTCAGTAGCTTGGCTATTTTATGTGCAGCTAAAAGCAGTTTATCGCAGGTGTGAGTATCCAATGTTGGGGCAATGAAGGGTCAGCCCGTATGTCCAATAATACACAAGCTAAAATTTTGGTTATTGATGACGGATTAGTGCATCTGGCGTTTGCCAATGAAGTGCTATCCAAACAAGGTTATCAAGTCATGCTCGCGCGCAATGGACGGGAAGGCTTAAATGTCGCCCTTCAGCGCAAACCTGGGCTGATTTTGCTGGATGTCAACATGCCCGGCTGGGATGGCTATGAAACCTGTCGTCATCTAAAAGAAGAAGAATCGCTGCACGATGTGCCAGTGCTGTTTTTTTCTACGCTGGATAAGCCTCAAGATCGGTTACGGGCTTTTTCTGTTGGCGCGGTGGATTATGTAGATAAACCCTGCCAAGAAGAGGAATTGTTGGCGCGGGTACAAACCCACTTATCCCTGCATTTGCTCAATCAGCAGTTGCGCCATGAGAAAACAACAGCCGAAGCCGCCAATATGGCAAAAAGCCAGTTTCTCGCTAACATGAGCCACGAATTGCGCACCCCCATGAACGCCATCATCGGCTATAGCGAAATGCTGGCAGAAGAAGCACGGGATGAAGGGCTTGAGCAGTTTGTTTCTGACTTGGATAAAATCCACGCAGCGGGCAATCATTTACTGGGCTTGATTAATGATGTGCTCGATTTATCCAAAATCGAATCGCGCAAAATGGGCTTGTCTTTAAGCCAATTTTCGGTTGCGCAAATGCTCAAAGAAATTCAGTCAACAGTCATGCCACTGGTGCGCAAGAAAAACAACCAATTAAACATTGAATGGGAAGGCACAACGCCGGAAACAGCCGATCTTCTGTATGCTGATGAAACCAAGATGCGGCAAATACTGTTAAACCTTATCAGCAATGCAGCCAAATTTACCGAAAACGGCACAATCTTGGTGCGGGTTAAAAACACTAAAAAACACTATACCTTTTATGTCACAGACAACGGCATTGGCATGACGCCAGAGCAGTTAGGCAAAGTGTTTGAGCCTTTCACCCAAGCGGATTCTTCAACCACACGCAAATACGGCGGCACCGGCTTGGGCTTGACCATTTCCCGCGAATTTGCCGGCATGATGGGCGGTACAGTGAATGTGGAAAGCACCTTTGGCGAAGGCAGTACCTTTACTTTACGCCTACCCAAGCAGGTGTTGGATACAGCAATGGGTGAAGTGGCGGAGCACTTAGAAACTGCTGAAGAAAATGCTGAAGCACAAGCCGCCGAAGCGCAGCGCGTGGGCGACGGCGTGGTGCTGGTGATCGATCATGAAGACAGCACACGAGAGTTACTGTTTAACTATTTATCCGGTTTGGGCTATGCCGTCGCCGCCGCCACTGGCGGGCGCGATGGCTTACGTTTAGCGCAAAAGCTGCGCCCTGACGCCATTATCCTAGAAGCGCAAATGCCAGAAATGGATGGCTGGGATCTGTTAGCGCAATTAAAAGCAGACGACAATTTAAGCGAAATTCCCGTGATCATGACTTCTATTGAAGAAGATCAGCAAATGGGCTACGCCATGGGCGCAACGGATTACCTGCTGAAACCCCTGAATAAGAGCCAACTGTCAAAAATTCTGGACCGCCATCAAATCAAAAAAGGCAATACAACGGGTGAAGCAGAAGCAATGGGTTGGATCATGGTGGTGGAAGATGATCCCATTTTGCGCGAACTCATGCTCGACATGCTGCAAGAGCAAGGCTGGCATACCTTGGATGCGGAAAACGGCGCAGTGGCGCTGGATTTATTAAAGCAGGATCAGCGTCCAGATTTGATTTTGTTGGATTTGAGTATGCCCGTGATGGACGGCTATGAGTTTTTACTGCGGATGCGGGCGCGTCCTGAATGGCAAAGCCTGCCAGTAGTGATATTAACGTCCAACTACCTCACAGCAGAAGAACAAGAACGTCTTCAAGGCTGTGTAGACACAGTGCTGCGCAAACAAAGCTATGATAAAAAAGACCTGTTAAACCAAATTCATCATTTGATTACAGATACCAAGCAGGTAGATACCCTGCACCAACAGATTCAAAACTTCTTTCACCAATCGCTGGCAAATCCTTAGCCAGCCGCTGGGGTTGTGACGGCGGGCAGGGTAAAATAAAAACGACTGCCCTGTCCTGGTGTACTTTCCATGCCTACACTACCGCCGCAGTTTTCCAAAATGCGCTGCACAATGGACAAGCCTAAACCATGTCCTTCCACGCCAGCTTGTGCAATGCGCGTAAAGGGCATAAACAATGACTGTTGCTTGTCTGCTGCGATACCCACACCATTGTCTTCCACCCAAAAACGCACGAATTGCCCTTCAGATTCGCAGCCTAGGCGAATTAAAGGCGGCGCACCGCCATATTTAATCGCGTTATTCAAATAATTGACCCACACTTCCTCTATCCACTGCGGATAACCCAAGGCGCCCAACCATTGCATCGGCTGCGTAATTTGTGCGCCAGATTGCGTAATCAAAGGCGCTAATCGCTGTTCGGCTTGCGCCACCAATCTTTCCATGTTCAATGGTTGTATCTGAATTTTGCTGCGATTGCGGGTTTGTCCCAGCAACAAAAGCGCGTCAATAATGCTTTTCATTTTATCTGCGGATTGCTCTAAAAAGCCCAGATATTTATGTGCTTTTTCATCCAACGGATAATGCAGCTTGTCCACCAGATGATGTTTTAAGGCATCCAACGAAGCAGCCAAACCATTGACTGGGGTTTTGAGATCGTGCGCTACTGTATAGGCGTAAGCATCCAGTTCTTTATTTTGCTGCTGTAACTGCGTGTTTTGGCTGGCTAACGCATGGCGCAATTCGCTTAACGCTAAGTGCGTATTCACCCGCGCCATGACTTCCTCATATTGAAATGGCTTAGTGATGTAATCCACGCCGCCCACCTCAAAACCCGTCACCTTATCCACAGTGTCAGACAAAGCACTCATAAAAATGACCGGAATTTCTTGCGTATTGGGATCAGCTTTCAAACGCCGACACGTTTCAAAGCCATCCAATTTGGGCATCATGATGTCCAACAAAATCAGATCGGGCTTGGCGTATACCACCTGCTCCAAAGCATCCAAACCATCTTTTGCCACGCGCACCCGATATTTCAAATTACTCAGGTAGCGAAACAAAAGCTTGAGGTTGTCTGCCATGTCATCCACTATCAACAGCGTTTTACTAGGAATATCGTTCATTGAATTTAAGCTTTTCATGATGGCTGGAAACTGTGTGAAGTATAAGCAATTTTCGATGCTGCTGCGCTGAGCGTTTGAAGCCTGGAATTATATAGTAGGATTACTCAATAATTATATTTTTATAATTATTAAGCATATGATTTTATATATCTTTTATTTTAAATATTCAGTAATCCGACTATAGTACAGAATATTTTCTTTCGGCGCATTGCTAGGGTTAAGCGCATTATTGCAAATACGCGACAACTGCCCGCTCAAAATAGGTCAATAATTAAAGTGCCACAGCCCCCTATTTCATTATGTTGCCATGTTTTTCTGCTATCTAGTCCAAAATCTTAGCGTTTCGCTATTCAACAAAATACAACAGGGGTTGTTATGCGTTTTTTCCGATCTTTTTGGCTAGTCACCGGGTTAGCTGCTCTGCTGTCTTGTCAAAGCACCTGGGCAGAAGTAGAAGCGGCCAATGAATATGACATTAAAGCCGCTTATCTGATGAATTTAGGCAGCTTTGTGTATTGGCCTGATAGCGCCTTTGCGGGTAAAAATGGCGCTTTCAATATTTGCACTTTAGGCAAAGACCCCTTTGCGGGCGCATTGGAGTTTTTGCAGAAAAAATATACCAGTATTCAAAAACATCCGGTTACAGTGCAGACATTTGCGCATGTTCAGGAGGTCAATGGCTGTCATGTGCTCTTTATCAGCGATTCGGAAACACTGCGTTTAGCAGACATTTTTCAACAGCTTAAAAATAAACCCATATTACTGGTGGGCGATATAGAAAATTTTGTGATTAACGGCGGCATGGTGCAATTTTTCCGCCGTGACAGCAAAATCCGCTTACTGCTCGACCCTCTGACTTTTGAAGAAGCCGGCTTAAAGCCCAGTTCGCACCTCATGCGTATTGCGACTACGGTGAAGCAATAACCCTGTAATCATTATAAATGAGCAACTAAGATCATGAATAAATTGACTTATCTGTTTTTTTGTGCGGCTTTGTGTTGCACTCAACCGGTTTTTGCGCTCAGTGCGGATCGTGCCGCTGCTTTGGAAAGCTTGGCATTGATGGATTTAGAAGCCTTGCAAGAAGTCGAAGTGTATAACCCAGCGGGCGGTTTAGCGGCACGCAAGAAGCAAAATTTATTGGCAACGCCAGCGGCGCTGTTCGTCATTTCCCAAACCGATATTCGCCGCGGCGGATTTACCAGCATTCCCGAAGCATTGCGCATGGTGCCGGGGATGCAAGTGGCACGGATTGATGGCAATAAATGGGCAATCAGCGCCCGCGGGTTTAATTCGCGTTTTGCTGGCAAATTGCTGGTGATGATTGACGGGCGCACTGTGTATAGCCTGTTGCGCTCTGAAGTGTATTGGGATGTGCAGGATACCTTACTGGAAGATGTTGAACGGATTGAAGTATTGCGCGGTCCTGGCGCGGCATTGTGGGGCGCAAATGCGGTCAATGGCATTATTAACATCGTCACCAAAGCAGCGGCGCAGACACAAGGTGTCTTAGCCAGCGTGCAGGCTGGCAGCGCCGAAGAACGTGCGGTTGTTGGGCTGCGTTATGGCGGCAAGCTGGGCAAACAGGGACATTACCGGGTGTATGGCAAATCCTATGATTTTGATTTCATGGCAACTCCGACAGGCGATAACCAAGACAGCCGCTGGCGCAATCAACGGGCAGGTTTCCGCACGGATTGGCAACTGGGCGAATATGACAGCCTGACCGTGCAAGGCGATGGATACGATGGTTGGACGAATCAAGAAACCAAGTCTATGTCAAAAGGTTTGGCTGTGGAAAAAATCGCGATTGCTGGGCACAACCTGCTGGCACGCTGGTATCGGGAAACCCAACGCGGCGGCATGAGCGTACAGGCGTATTACGACTGGAACGAACGGCACGAGCCGGATTTTGAGGATTCACGCGGTACGCTGGATGTGGATTTTCAACACCGCCTGGCGCTCAATCCCCGCGCCGAGTTTATTTGGGGCTTGGGATACCGCCGCACCTGGGACGAAATCAATGGCTCGGCAACGCAGTATTACACCCCCGCCGAGCGCACGGATGATTTGTACAGCACTTTTGCGCACCTGGATTACGCGCTGATTCCTGAACATTTACGCCTGGTAGTGGGCAGTAAACTGTCTTGGGATAGCTATGCCGGCGTTGAAATCCAGCCCAATGCCCGCCTGTTGTGGCAACTGACTCCCACGCATCAACTGTGGGCAGCGCTTTCCCGCGCTGTGCGCACCCCATCACGCACCGATGAAGATTTTAATTTGCTCGTGCCTATGGGCAAAAATATGAATTTGCGTCTGCAAGGCGATGACGATTTCAAATCCGAAGAAATCATTGCCTACGAACTGGGGTGGCGCTTCACCCCTGGCAATGGCTTTTTACTTGATGCCGCCCTATTTTTTAATCAATATGACCAACTTGGACCCTTTGGCGCATCCAGCGGATTTGTGCCGCCTAACACTGTGGTGCAAACCATCACCAATGGTTACGAGGGGCACACCTTTGGACTAGAACTCGCCGCGCACTGGCAAGTGCTTGATAACTGGAAATTAAGTGCAGCGTACCACTATTTTGATATGAACTTAGACCCGATGCCCGGTATACCTAGCGGTAAGAGTCAGGCAGAAGGCGCTACCCCACCGCACCAGGCAAGTATCCGTTCCATACTGAATCTAACCGCCCATTGGCAGTGGGATAACGCTTTGTACTACGTTGATAATATTCCTAAAAATACCATCGCCAACTATCTGCGCTTTGATACCCGCCTGGCTTGGCTTCCAGCCAACTCATGGGAAATTGCGCTTGGTGTGCGCAACTTGCTTGATGACCGCCACCCCGAATTTAACACTGACATCGGTGAAGTGAACGGCGAAGTACCGCGCACATTCTATTTTCAACTTAAATATGCCTTTGGGGAGTAAGTTATGAAAAAAATCAGTGTATTACTGTGTGGCTTGCTTGCCATTACCCATGCCTTTATCTTGTTCCCATGCGTCGCATCAATGGCATTAAGTTAAGAAAAAAGGTGATATAATATGAATAAAAATCAAGGAGATATAAAGATGTTAAAAAAAGAGAACATTAGAAATGGTTAGGGGTTTTCTCTCGTTCCCACGCTGGAGCGTCAATGCCATTAAGTTAAGGGAATTTAGAAAGAGATTTTGCATAATCGT
>DYPD01000133.1 GCA_020720115.1 Thiomargarita sp.
TTTTCTTTATAAGCCATTGGGGTTAAGTGCATAAAGCAGTCATTGCATTACCCTTTTTTCACAACAACACAAATTGGGAGGGAACTGTGGACATGAACCAAGAGTTAGAAGGACATACCATGAAAAGATTTGACCAAGAACTGGGTCAAATTCATATGATGGTGTTAGAAATGGGTGGACTCATTATTAACCAATTGCAAAATGCTATGCAGGCATTGGAAAATAAAGACATTCATTTAGCGCAGATAGTGGCACGAAAAGATCGTGAAGTAGGTAGCTTAGAAATCAACACGGATCAAAAAATCTTTTCTTTGCTCGCACGTCGTAATCCGGTCGCACGGGATTTACGCGCTGTAATGGCATTTTCTAAAATCTTGACCGATTTAGAGCAAATTGGCGATAACGCGGTCAAGGTGGCAAAAATCACCCAGCAAATCTACGGCAACGGACACCAAGCACCTTCTGATAGCATGATGCGTGACATTGATTACATGGGTACCCTGGCGGTTGGTATGTTACAGGAAAGCATGGAAGCCTTTGATCGCATGGATGCTATGCGTGCTGAAGTGCTGGCTGCCGGCGGTAGCGAAATGGATTTGGAATTTCAAGACAGCATTCGTCGCTTGTCTACTTATGTGATGGAAGATGCCCGCAATATTGGGCATACTGTGCGTATCGTGTTGATTATGAAAGCCTTAGAGCGAGTTGGGGATCACGCCAGAAATGTGGCAGAATATGTGATTTATATGGTGAAAGGTGAAGATATTCGGCATCGTTATCCAGACAAAGAAGAAGACGCAGAGCAAAGCTGAACTGCCCAGCGGGACGGCAACCGTCCCGCTGTATTGGGCTACCTTAAGCCTTGAACAGCAACGGCAGTTGCAGATTGCCTACGGCTATTATTTAGATACACAGCCACCCACTTGTTCCCTGCAAACCAAACAAGCCCGCTTTGCTGCTTGGCTACAAGAGCGGTATGTTTTGTATCCGAGCTAAAGCCCATTCTGACAGGCTCAGTGACCGTGCATACCCGCAAAATGCCATAAGCCTCAAATCAACAGAGATACAAAGAAAAAGAGCTTGAATATATAGGTTTTGTATGTTATACGTCCGCTCTTTTCGGGCGATTGGCTATCAATCGCAACTGCCATAAGCAGGTCTTATTGACCATCAGGAGAATACAGAGTCATGCCTGAAGCCAAAGAAGTCACCCGCACAGTAGTCACCTTGTCCGACATACCTGCGTATCAGCCGCAACCTGATGAAGAATATATGAATGAGGCTCAACTTGAGCACTTTCGCCGCAAATTGTTGCAATGGAAGCAGGATTTAATCGAAGAAGTCGCACGCACTGTCAACCACATGCGTGATGACGCCAGCAACTTTCCAGACCCCAATGATCGCGCTACGCAAGAAGAAGAATTTGCACTGGAATTACGCGCCCGTGATCGGGAGCGCAAATTGGTCAAAAAAATTGATGAATCCCTGCGCCAAATTGAAATTGGTGAATACGGTTATTGTGAAGGCTGTGGTGTAGAAATAGGTTTGCAACGCTTAGATGTGCGCCCTACCGCAACCAAGTGCATTGATTGCAAAACCCTTGACGAAATCCGCGAAAAACAAATGGCGTAAACGCCTTTCTTATCACAGGGCGCTCCCTATTTTTTTATGGGTGTGCGTCCTGCATCATTCCTCACCATCCTTCAGTAAATCCTCTATCTATAGTAGGATTACTCAATAATTATATTTTTATAATTATTAAGCATATGATTTTATATATCTTTTATTTTAAAGATTCAGTAATCCGACTATAATTCAAATTCTTGTGAAAGCTGCCAGAATTTTTGTAGTAGCGCCCGTTGCTCTGTGATTGCCATCTGCGTCCAGATAGGGGTAGACACTCGTACCCTGTGTGACTTTCAATACAAGCCTTCATTGCGCCCTTGTCATCTTTCTCACAAATACCCAACTTAAAAGCATAAACTTAAATATATTCAATAATTTAAGATATGGAACACAATTTGCGCTAGAGCGATGCAAACTCGGTTCAACAGTGTTTATGAGGGTAAAACTATGACAGGCACAACAGCCAGCGGTTGCAGTGAATCATCCTGCGGCAGCACGACAGATCAACTCGCACATCTGCCGCCGCATATCCGTGAAAAAGTCTATAACCATCCCTGCTATTCCGAGCAGGCGCATCATCACTACGCACGGATGCATGTCGCAGTCGCACCCGCGTGCAACATTCAATGCAATTATTGCAATCGCAAATACGATTGCGCCAATGAGTCGCGTCCAGGCGTAGTATCTGAATTACTCACCCCCGAACAAGCTATCAAGAAAACCTTGGCGGTTGCCGCTGCCATTCCGCAAATGACCGTATTAGGTATTGCCGGACCTGGCGATCCGCTGGCAAATCCAGCGCGGACTTTCCAGACCTTCCGCGCCCTGTCGGAACAAGCACCAGACATCAAATTATGCGTGTCTACCAATGGCTTATCGCTGCCTGAGCATATTGATGAATTGTGCCGTCACAACATTGATCACGTCACCATCCCCATCAACTGCATTGATCCCGAAATAGGCGCAAAAATTTACCCTTGGATTTTCTGGAAAAACCGCCGGATTAAAGGCGTAAAAGCCGCAGAAATTCTCATCGAACAGCAGCAAAAAGGCTTGCAAATGCTGACCGAACGCGGCGTGTTGGTGAAAGTCAATTCCGTCATGATTCCAGGCGTCAACGACGAACATTTAGCCGAAGTGAGTAAAGTGGTAAAAGCTAAAGGCGCGTTTTTGCACAATATTATGCCGCTGATCGCCGAAGCCGAGCACGGCACCTATTACGGCATCATGGGACAACCCAGCCCGACCCAAGCAGAACTGAAGCGTCTGCAAGATGCTTGCGAAGGCGACATGAACATGATGCGCCACTGCCGCCAATGCCGTGCCGACGCGGTAGGCTTGTTAGGTGAAGACCGAGGCGCCGAATTTACCCTGGATAAAATTGACGCGCTGGAAGTGGATTACGCTGCCGCTATGGAAGTGCGCAAGCAAGTATAGTAGGATTACTCAATAATTATATTTTTATAATTATTAAACATATGATTTTATATATCTTTTATTTTAAAGATTCAGTAATCCGACTATACATCAAAACATTAAAGCAGAAATGGCGCGGCAACAAGCAGAAAAAGCTGCGGGTGTGCAGTTTGTATCTTTGAACGACCTGCGTAACAGCATGAAACAGAAAAAGCTGCGTCCGGTGCTCATGGCAGTCGCCACTCAAGGCGGTGGCATTATCAATCAGCATTTCGGACACGCCAAAGAGTTTCTGATTTATGAAGTAACCCAAGACAGCATCAAAATGGTTGGTCATGCCAAAACTGACCTGTATTGCAGCGGCAACACCAGTTGCGGCGATGGCGAATCCGTGCTGCAAAAACTGATTCGGGCGCTAGAAGGCTGCGAACTGGTGCTGTGCGCCAAAATCGGCTTAGACCCTTGGGAACAACTAGAAGCTGCCGGCATCACGCCCAACAGCGAACACGCCATGGAGCCGATAGAAGAAGCATTACGGGCGGTTTACCAAGAAATGGCAGACAACGGCGCTTTAACCGCCCCCCGTGAAACCCACTTGTTACAAGCCGCCGGCTAAGCGGAGGAGCACACTATGGCATTGAAAATCATCGCATCCTGCGTCAATTGTTGGGCGTGCGAGCCGCTCTGTCCAAGCCAAGCGATTTACGCCGCTAAACCACACTTTTTGATTGACGCCAAAAAATGCAGCGAATGCGACGGCGACTTCGCCGATCCGCAATGCGCCAGCATTTGCCCCATTGAAGGCGCGATCCTAGACGCTTTTGATAAACCCCTGAATCCGCTGGGTTCTCTGACTAACATTCCGTTGGAAAAGCTTCGTGCACACGCCCAGCTATTCCAAGCGGCATAACTTAACCGCTGGATAATAAAAGGATACATTTATGAGTGAACTGGTCATTGAAAGCAGCGATCCGCTGTTACAAAACGATTTTGCCGCTGAAATGGAAAAACAACTGCGAGCGCTGGATGCCTACGACGTGCTGGCGGACAAAAGCCGCGCAGAAATTTTAGACCCGCTGATCATGACCAAAGAGCGGCGTCAAAACATTCCCGTCATCGGCGATCCCGACGAAGAAATCATTGCGCGAGTCAAAGCCTATTACAACGCGCTTGCCACCCTGATCGAGAAAAAATGCGGGCTGATGGCAGTCCCTATGGTCAACCTGACGCACGAAGGTTTTGGTCGCGCCTTCATCATGGTCGGCAAGCTGGTGGTGGTAGACAAGGTGTTGCGCGATGTACACCGCTTTGGTTTCAAGAGCTTAGAAGCCTGGCTTGAAGAAGCCGACAAGCTGATCAGCAAAGCCAGCGAATTAACAGAGAAATATCAATAAGTTGCAAAATTATAAGGAGCACGCAAATGAGCGAAGAAGCACTCAAAAACTTAAAAAAAGATGCCGCCAAGAAAAAGCGCATCGCCTCCGAGTGGGCTTCACAATTGCATGATTTAGTTGAAGATCGCCTACCGGCTGGGTTTGCAGAACCGCCTGACATGGCACAATCCACTTACGACGCCTGCAAAGCCTGGGCAGAAGCCGAGGCAGCCTATCAGGCAGCACAGCAATAAAAGGACAAAAACATGGCAAATATCACTGGCATGACCCGCGGCGGCGAGGCATGGGAACCCGCATTCGTGGTGGCACTGAACCAAAAAACCTGCATTGGCTGTGGACGCTGCTACAAAGTCTGTCCGCGCAACGTGTTTGATCTCGTTGAACGAGAAGAAGCACTGGGCGACGAAGACGATTTAGATATGGATGATTTTGATGACGAAGACGACAACATGATGGTGATGTCTATCAAAGACGCACTAGACTGCATCGGCTGCGGCGCTTGTTCCAGAGTGTGCCCGAAAAATTGCCACACCCACGAACCCCAACCGGTCGCTGCTTAAGTGGATTTAGCCGAGCGCATCGCCGCCGTACAGCCCCTAGGCGAAGCCGTGTGTGCGGCACTACAACAAGCCTTGCAGCGCCAAGGCTTGCACAAGCAAGTAGCCGCCTTCACCAGCGCCCAGTATGAATTGCACAAAGACCCTTTTGACGGACAAGAAAGCCTCAAAGCGATCTGGAGCGGCGCCCAAGGCTACGGACATATCCCCTTATATCCAAACGGCATTATTTACGCAGAATACGACGTGCTGCTAGTGCATCCGCAAAAACCTCAGTGGTTTGTCGAAGCCGTGACCGCCTGGGGCAATGCCAACGAAATTAAAACCGAACTGCGCCTGTTACCCGCGTTGGACTAACCCAGCCCCCTAAAACAAACCTATGAACCTCACCGATGCCCGCGTGATCCTATATCACAAACAATCCACCAGCGCCCGCACCCTCTTTCTAAGCATTAACAACAGCGTGTGCTTATTCGGCGGCTTACCCCCATTATCCGCCCTCTTAAGAAGAACAAGAAACCAAACCCCAAACAGTGGTTTTACATCCAGGTCTACTCATCAAAAACGCCGAAGTGCATTTGCAATTAGACAGCGGCAGCCTAGAATTAGACGGCGAATTTCACGCCCAAGTAGATACCCCAGACCAGCTTCTGCCCGTATTTTTGCTGCGTTGCAAGCAGATTGATCCGCCGCGAGCGCAAGTGGCAGAACAAGGCGGGCGTTTTATTGCCATCACCGAAGCACGCAATTATGCGCCAACCGAACTAGCACTCTTGCGCCGCGCCTATGCAGTGATTATGGAAGGCTAAAATGAATGCTTGCCGTATAAAAAAACCGCCTTTTCAGGCGGTTTTTTAGTTTCAGGATAGAATAGATAGGAAAAAATTTGCTAACAAAAATCTATCTTACAATCTAGTTCCTAGGGTAGCCCGAATATCAAACGATGCTTTGTTTTTTGTTGAGAGGGGAAAAAGGAATAAAATGCTTAAAAACCACTTAGAAGAAAAAATTGCTACTCAATAGCCGCCTCACACCACACCAGAAACCAATAATTGATAAATAGTCGGCATTGCAGATTCAACATAAGCACAGGCTTGTGCTTTTTTTTCTTTGTCGCTACCAATACAAGCAAGATAAGTTGGATAACTGTTTATATCAAAGAAATATATTAATACAAAGAGTTCTTCGGTATCAAAAAGCGCGTGGCTAAGCTGTCCGCCATGCGTAACATCCGCGAAATGTCTAAAAGCAAGAATACCCGCACGAAGCTGGCTAAAAGAAGCGGCAATAGCTTCAGCTCTAACCAGCAAAGCCTGACTGATTAAATGCTCATTAGCTTGGGTATTTGCAATCAGTTTAAGCCCTGCTTTACCATCAAACAACACAATCGCATCAATCCCTTGATCGGATAAGATGATGTGATTGAATGCTTGTTCTAAATCTTGTCTGATAGACACAGTTCCTCCACAACAAAACTGCCACTATAAAGTGGCAGTTTCTCATAAATAATATGGATGGAACTATACAATGTCACGCAGCATTTTTTCGATTGCGGGCATGTTTTTCTCGGTGTGCCTAAGCATCAAGCCCAAGCCAGTGGGGGTTGAGCTAATAAAAGCGACATTGGTAGATTGGTTGTTAAACTCTAAGAAATAAACAACCAAAATTCCATTGGATAGCTGAAACACAGCGTATTCTAACTCACCACGCACTGATTCTTGACCAAATTCAGTGATAGGATCACCGCATTAATGTGGGACAAAGAACCTGTAATTTGTTCACTTCTGTCTTCGAGAGTTTTTGCCTCTCTTGCTGTTCCTGCGCCTTTGCTGCCAACCAATTTCAACCCAGATTTTCCATCGAAAGCCACAATAGCATCAATCTCATTAGGATCGTTCACTATTTTGGTGAATAATACTTCAAGTTCGCTAAGAGTTGCCGTTGCCATAGCATCCATCTCCTTTGAGTAAAAAACATAAGTTTGAAAAAAACGGTACAGCCAGTTATAAAATTTAATAAGTTGTTCTTTCATAAGAAAATCAACCTCGAATACGAGCTAATTCGGCTAATATTCCTGACATTAGATTTTTTGTGACTTTTAACTGCAATAAGCCTAAAGGAATATCCTTTGAACTGCCCCAACCGCATAAAAAATTGCTTTCTTTTTTTAGATAGAGACAAGAGTTTCCAAAAATAAAGCCACAGGGAAGTGATTGCATCAAATCATTAAACTGTAAAATCTCTACAGCAATCACTGAAAATACCTTGCTAAATTCTAAACTGTTCGTGTAGATTTTATCTTTTTCAATATCATAAACAAATAAATCACTGATTTCTTCTATCTCAACAAGTATAGAGCCTGCAAATGTTGAAAATTCTACAGCGTCTTTATAACGATGCGAAATCTCTGCTGCTTTCTCAATTAAGCCAAATTCTATATATAAATGTATGGCTTTGTCAAATTGATTTAATTGGCATAATTCTGTAACAGAAATATCTAATAATCCCTGCATAGCTATGTCTGTTTGTATTATTTCTGGATTAATACTATAAACTTCTCGTATAATTTCAATCTTTTTGGACAAATCTTTCTCTGAGTGAATTTTTCCAATCAAGAGTTCCACCAATGGAACACGCGCCGATTCTGGACTGGAATTATAAAACATCCTCAATATATGAATAGCGGCATCAATTTGATTTTGTTTATATAAAATTTTTGCACATAATATGTTGGCTTCAATATGAGCAGGAGTCAATTTTAGTGCTTCTTGAAGATAAAAAACTGCAGTTCCATAACGACCTGCCTGGTCTTCAAAACAGGCTGAATTATAGAAGTTTTCTGCACTTAAAATTGGGCGATCTATTTCTTTTATAACCTTATCTAAGAGTTGAGTCTCTCTAACCCAACGCTGAATTAATTTCACTTTGAAAGAAAAAATATTGTTTTCTTTTTTAGTTTGTAACAAATCCCATTTCACTAATCTGTCTAATGTTTCCGATAACTTGTCAACAACCGCAGCAACCTGATTAAGTTTTGCTTGTAGTTTTTCATGCGCAACTTCTTCTTCCGTAAAACTAGCAATCGCTGCACTAACTATTTTTTCATTAGGGGGCAATCCTTTCCATAACCATAGCAATGCCGCTTCGGCTGCTTCTAGGGTCGCTTCTAAATTAGCTTCAACATCAGCAGCCATTACTTTTTGCGTTTTATTTTGCTCAATAAAATGATCCCAAACTTTCTGACACAGCAATTGAGTCAGAAATGGATGCCCTTGCGTCCACTGCCAAACGGCATTGACCGCTTCATCTGCCCAGAATAAAGATTGATCCTTTTCAGATTCAGATAAACGGATTAAAACTGTTGTATCCGTTTCATTGAGCAGAGAAATGTGTTTAGTGGGTATACTCTTAAACACGGCAAGCGCGACATTTTGCAGATCAGAAATATTGCGTCCTACTGCAAAGATTAGGTTAAATTTTGTGTTATTTTGATTAATTAAATGATCATGTAAATAATTAAAAAAGTTATCAGGCGATCCCTGGGCTTGAACATTCTCTAATACTTCAAATTCATCCAGCAACAGAATCAAAGGCTTTTGTTGCTTTAATCCTTCAAATAGCCAAGTGTGAAATTCCTCACTGTTCTGGATGCTTGGCGGTGTAGGCAAGCTGTTAATCTGGGCTTTAATTTTTCTGGCTAATTCCGCAAGAACTGTATTCAAAGGTTGGTAGGCTCTGCCTAACAAATCAAAATATACGGCATGATAAGTCCCTTCTGCATTAAAAGTCATTTCTAAGTGTTTCAAAATAGAGGTTTTACCAATCCGTCTTTGTCCATACAAGGCAATCACATTTTGATTGGGATGTTGAATGATTCGTTTAACCTCACGCAGTATATCGGCTCGCCCCACAAAAGCAGGACTGCCGCCTACCGAATTGCCAGTAATATAAGGACTAGGTTTCATTTTTAAGGCGTTCCTCTAATATTTTCGGATTAAGCTGCCAGGTTGTTTGTGTATTATCAGTAATTTCAATCACAATACCGAGCCCGCGTAGTTCCTTACGCACACTCTCATCCATAAGAGCTAACTCAGTTTTTAGTAGTTCTTTTAGTGAATAAGCTTTTTCTTGTATAAAAAATCGTGTTCTCAGTAATGGCAAAAGCAGTTCATCCAGTTGCAGTAAAAAATCCGATTGAATTTCTGCTTTATGTGCGGAGAAATTTTTGGTTAATATATTTTTTTTGTGAAATATCTCCATGAGAATCTGTAATAAAATAACATGGCGACCGGTTAAATATTCTGCATACTCGACTATGCTAGAGTATTCTTCTTGAGGCTGAAACCGTAAAGCTAAAATAGCTTGAAATTTTGCTTTATCCAATGGCTGTAATGTCACTTGGTTTGCTTGAACGGAGGTCAGCAATGAGGAGTAATTATAGTGAAATTCCTATAAATTTGTTATGTTTATTTTAAATACTTCACTGA
>DYPD01000134.1:0-7636 GCA_020720115.1 Thiomargarita sp.
TCAAGCATATAGTTTGTTTAGCTAAAATAAAACAGGCTTTTTAGACCGGACTCATGTATTTGTTTTCGACGTAATTTTTATCTATAAAAAAAGTAGTTTTACACAAAAAATTGAATTTTTCGTCAAAAAATATGAATTTTTATTAAAAAAATGCTAAAAAATCAGATTTTTTTAATAATTTTGAACTGTTTTGCGCTCAAGTTTTTACAACAGATTCAGGAATCGAAGCGCAAATTGTTAGTTCAAACTTTGTACTGCTCCGATTGACTCTCATAAATTGCCGTTGTGCACACGCGTTGTGCCTCCAAAAAAAATTCGGCAAGGATTCAAATTTCGCAATCAAAAGCGCAAAATTAAAAAAATGCCTTTTGAAGCTGTTCGCGTGTGCTTGACTATTTTTTAAGAATATTATTCACTTTTTGACAAGTTTCGGCAAGTTTTTGCTTGTTGCTTCGTTGTGCGCACGTTTCCCAAAACGTTCGCTTAAATTTTATGCTTACAATTTTCGCGTAACTTATTGATATTCTTTTTTTTTTAAGACTGTTTCTGCCTAACTCTAAAAACGACCAAAGCCTCATCTTCTGACGGACTAAGGCTTTGGATTTCAAAATCTTCCACGCGCTTGCATGGAAGTTCCTAACTTACGGTTGGCGTGAGGTTTTAATCTTTCAAAATCTCCGCCAGCTTTTTTTCTAAATCTTCGCCGCGCAAATCTTTGGCGATTATGATGCCGTTTTTGTCTATTAAAATCGTATGAGGAATGGACTCAACGCCGTAATCCACAGCGGCTTTGGAACTCCAATACATGAGGTCGGACACGTGTGTCCATTTTCCGAGTTCATCGTCTTTGATGGCTTTTAGCCACGAGCCTTTATCGCGGTCGAGCGAAACGCTGTAAATTGTAAAGCCTTTTTTGTGATATTTATCGTATAATTTAACCAAATTCGGACTTTCCGCGCGGCACGGACGACACCAAGCCGCCCAAAAATCTATGAGGACGTAACTTCCGCGCAAATCGGATAACTTTTTGGTTTCTCCGAGAGGTGTTTGTAGTTCAATTTCAGGTGCTTGCGTGCCAATTGCAAGTTTTGAACTTTCTGAAACGATTTTATTCAAATCGGCTACTAAATAATTTTCAGTGTGCGCGGCAAGTCCTTCACTGAGTTTTTTATAGGTTGGAAAATCCTCATTTACATCGAGTTCGTTGATAAAAAACAAGCACGCAAGTGAAGTCGGATTTTCATCTATCATTTTGCGAATCATAGTTTTGCGCTCAAGTTCCATCTGTGCTCGATAATCTTCAATTTTTTGATTGATATCGGCACTCGCACCAAGTGTAGAATAAACCAATTCGGTGTGTTTAGAACCTTGAATGACAGGAGTTTCGGGCGACTCGGTATCTAAAATAATTTCTGCTTTTTCGCCCGGTTCGGGAATGTACATCAGAAACATTTCATCGCTGACTTTTAGTTTAAAAAAATCGGATTTTTCTAAATTTAGCTCGAAAGAAAATTTGCCTTTCCTACTTATTACGGCTGAATCAATCACAACTTCGGATAAAATATTTTCGAGATATACTTTTTCGAATCCTGAATTATTTTTAAGCTCACCTTTTATCTGTGTTGATTTTTGAGATGGAGTCTGTGCCTGTTTCTGTGCTGATAATGAAAGACTTAAAACAAGAAAAACGAGAACTGAAATGTATTTTTGCATAAACGGATTAATTCTGATGAAACTACAATATATAAATGTCTAAAATAACGATTTTATTTTCTGATTTACAAAAATTTGTGAATATCGAGCCAGAAAAACTCGCCAAGTCCGGAGCCAAAAACGATATTTCCCATCAAGCCGTGCAAAACCGCGCTGAACAAAACGCTTTTTGTTTTTGTATAAGTGTGCGCAAGGTAAAATCCGCCAAACATCGTAATAATCAGTGATATAGGATAAAATAAAAGATATGAACATAGCCAAACGACACAGCACTTGCGGTGATTAGTAAGGTTTCGTTTCGGAACAATTCGGCATAGCGTTTGAACAAAAATGTGCGATAAATAATTTCTTGACCAAAGGCGAAAAATATCGGATAGAACACGCTGAGAAGCAGCCAAATCTTCGGATTTCGGAGCGGTAGATTGAACAAATTTTCGGGCAAAAACAAGGCTACACACGAAACCAAGAAAATCAAAACCAACAAAACATAAAATGCGTGTTTTAACAATTCAGATTTCGATATATTCCAATAAATCAACTCTTTAAAACGAAAATCAGGATGTTTGCGCAAATACAAAAAAAGCAAAATAAGTAAGGGCAATACGACCATGCTCGGATGCACTAACTTGTCTATGAACAACATAGCTGTCGGGACGCCGAAAAAAAGCAACGCAAACTCTGTCGCACGTAAAATTTTTGAAAAACCAATCATCTTTGAGAAAATTCAACAAAATATTCTTCAAACATACAAGAAACTTTTTACAAAACTTAATTTTCTTCAACCGTAAATGAAACTTTTTGAAACATCGTATTTTCTACATACACAAATGAAATCTTTTGAACGCAAAAAACTTTTTAAAACTTTCCAAAAAAGTCTAATTTTGCAAATAAACCTTTCTTATATAAAACGGAATTAAAAGGACAACATGTTTGAAGTATAAAATGTAGATTATCAATAATTTATATTCTGTTGTCTGTAATCTGATGTCTTAACTCTAATATAAAATGAACAGTTTCGGACGTATTTTTAAAGTTCAAATATTCGGCGAATCGCACGGCACGGCAGTCGGCACGCTTATCGACGGTTGCCCTGCGGGAATTTCTGTTTCGGCAGAAGATTTTGAAACAGATTTGGAACGCCGGCGCAGCGGTGCAAAAGGCACAACCAAACGCAAAGAGCCGGATATACCGCAGATTATCAGTGGCATACACAACGAAAAAACCACCGGAAGTCCGATTTCAATTGCGTTTTTTAACCAAGATACACGCTCGCAGGATTACAATTTTCGTGCAATTCCAAGACCCGGACATGCTGATTTTACGGGACATACAAAATTTGGCGGCTTCAACGATGACCGAGGCGGCGGTCATTTTTCAGGTCGAATTACGGCAGGTGTTGTTGCGGCAGGCGTGGTTGCTAAAAAAATAATTCCGAACATAAAAATTTCAGCTAAATTAATAGAAGTTGGCGGACAAATATCAGATTTTGAGAAAGTTATAGAACATACGATAAAAAAACTTGATTCTGTCGGCGGCATAATAGAGTGCGTTGCGGAACACGTGCCAATCGGATTTGGCGAACCGTTTTGGGATTCTGCGGAAGCGCTCATCAGTCATGCTGTGTTTTCGATTCCGGGCGTTCGCGGCATAGAATTTGGCGCAGGATTTGCCGCCGCAAGAATGTTTGGTTCCGAACATAACGATTTGACTTTGAACGCAAAAGGCGAAACCAAAACCAACCACGCCGGCGGTATAAACGGCGGAATTACCAATGGAAACACACTCACGTTTCGCATTGCCGTAAAACCAACCGCAAGCATTTCGCAAATTCAGGAAACCTTCAATTTTGAAACACAACACGTTGAACCTCTGCGTATTACAGGAAGACACGATGCCTGCATCGCATTGCGTATGCCCGTGATTGTAGAAGCCGTAACTGCAATTGTGCTGGCGGATTTGTATTTAATAAATTTAAAAACTAATATTTAAAGTAAATGAATATCAACACATTAACAGACAGACTCATAGACATTGCCATTGCCGAAGACCTTGGCGACGGCGACCACAGCGCGCTTGCGTGTATCCCGGCAGATAAGCGAGGCTCGGCTCAACTGCTTGTAAAACAAAGCGGTGTACTTGCCGGCGTCGAAATTGCAAAACAGGTTTTTGCTAAAATTGCAGACGATTTTGAGCTTGAAATTTTTCTGCAAGACGGCGCACGCATTTCGCCCGGCGATGTGGCATTCAAAGTTTCGGGGCGCGTGATTCCGCTGTTGCAGGCGGAACGACTTGTGCTGAATTTCATGCAACGCATGAGCGGAATTGCCTCACAAACAGCACGTTACGCCGACATTATAGCCGATTTGCCCACAAAAATTCTTGATACGCGCAAAACCACGCCGGGCTTGCGTTTGATAGAAAAAATGGCAGTAAAAATCGGCGGCGGAGAAAATCATCGAATGGGTTTGTATGACATGGTTATGCTCAAAGACAATCACAACGATTTTGCAGGCGGAATCCCGCAAGCCGTCGAGCGCGTAAAAAAATATCTTGCCAAAAAAAATAAAAACCTGAAAATTGAAGTAGAAGTCAGAAATTTCCAAGAATTACAACAAGTTCTTAATATTGAAGGCGTTGACCGTGTAATGTTAGACAATTTTTCGGTAGAAGATACACGTGAAGCTGTGAAACGTGTTGCCGGAAAAATGGAAACCGAATCGTCCGGCGGCATCACGTTGGTAACCTTGCGCGCGTATGCCGAATGCGGTGTGGATTACATTTCTGTCGGCGCGCTGACACATCAAATTCAAAGCTTGGATTTGAGTCTGAAAGCTTTTTTTTAAAAAACATCTCAACAACATATCCGTTTATGAACTTTTTAATTCAAAAAAAGCATATATTTGTAGCATATTTAATTCTTTTCTCTTCATAGTAGTTGCTTTTAGTTGCCTTCCGTTCGCGGGGACAACTTTTTTTTTGACATTTTGTAAGAAAATAATCAAAATTTGTACAGAATGCGCTAATTTTGGAGAATTCAGAGAAATAGCGATGTCGGAGTTTATTTTAGCAGTTCGCAAGCACCAAACGTTAGGCTACCTCGTGTCGGCATATCTTGCCGAATCCACATCGCAAAATTTTATGCGGATTGTGGATTCGCTCGGCATGTCGGCGGCAGAAAGCTCCGAACTTACTGATAATCAAAAACATATCTTAAAAATGATTGATGTTTTTTCCGAACAACAACTTTCGGCAATCTTCAACAGAAAAGGCGTGCCTGCGCATAGTTTTATTCAGAATATTGATAACGAAACACTTGAAACAAGAATCCGACCGTTTATCGAAGGCAAATTAGTCAAAATTTTTGAGCTAATTCGAGACACGAACACGCGCATTTTTTTTCGCTCCGGAAATCAGCAAACACTTCATCCTGAGGACGAACTGACGCTGAATACAGAGCCGGCAAAAACAGTTTTCAATATTACAAAACACGAGGAAGGCACGCGCTATTTTTTGTCCGTAAAGCACAGAAATCGAAGTATGAAGCTAAGCGATAAACCCGTGTATCTGCTTACAAATCAACCTTGTATCTTAATTATTGAAGCGGAGATTTTCTTTTTTGAAGATATTGATGCCAAAAAACTTCGGCCGTTTCTGACCAAAGAATACATTCACATTCCGAAATCTGCCGAGAAAAAATGGTACGAAACGTTTGCCTCAAAAGCTGTAAAACTTTACGATGTAAACGCACAAGGTTTTGATATTAAATCAGTTACCACAATAAAAAAGGCGGTAATCGTTCTTGAAAACAGTTGGCAAAATCTTTACACGTTTTTTATAAAATTTCAATATAACGATAAATTTTTTGAGGGAAACAACCCTATCGAAAGTTTGACCGATTTTAATGAAACCGACTTCTCATTTGTAAAAACCGAACGCGACAAAAATTGGGAATCTGAAATTTGTAATTATCTAATATCAAATGGTTTAACGCGGAATTCGGAAGCTAATTTTTTAATTCCGAATACATTTATTGCACCTGAATTTCAACATTCGGCAACCATTTATTTTCTGAACAACACGCCGACGATTTTTGACAGAGATGATATTCATTTTACTCAAAAATTTTTCAATAAAACGTATTTTACGAAGCAAATTTCGCTGGAAATGCGGACGACTGAAAATCGCGATTGGTTTGATATAGAAGCAATTGTGACGTTCGGAAGTTATGAATTTCCGTTCATAAAACTGCGCGATAATATTCTTAATCGAACGCCGGAATTTTTGTTGCCCAACGGAACTACCGCCTTAATCCCGACCGAATGGTTTGCAAAATACGAAGGACTTTTCATGTTTTCAAAACACGAAAACGACAGACTGAAACTAAAACGACACCATTTTAAGTTATTGCAAGACAATGATTTAAAATCGAGAAATAAATTGTTTGAGATAGAAATTCCCGAAAATTTTCAAACTCAAGTGCCGTCCGAAATTCGCGCCGAACTTCGCCCTTACCAAAAAGACGGATTTCGATGGCTAAGTTTGCTGCGCGAAAACAACTTGGGCGGTTGCCTTGCCGATGATATGGGACTTGGTAAAACACTGCAAACCATAACGTTACTTCAAGACACAGTCGAAAACCGTAAGCGTAACGCACTGCCGCGAAAACCAAGTTTGATTGTCATGCCGGTTTCGCTCATCCACAATTGGGAGTTTGAAATTATGAAATTCAGCCCGTTTTTGCGCGTGTTGAAATATTGGGGCGGAAAAAGAAGCGAAAAATTCGACGAATTTGGAAATTTTGATGTCATTCTTACGGGTTACGGCGTGGTGCGCAATGATATTGAATTGTTGCAATGTTATGAATTTTTGTATATTATTTTAGACGAAAGTCAATATATAAAAAATCCGGAATCGAAAGTGTATCAATCTGTTATGCAACTAAATTCGGAACACAGACTTGTGCTCACGGGCACGCCGATTGAAAATTCGCTGACCGATTTGTGGGCGCAAATGAATTTCATAAACGAAGGTTTGCTGGGTTCAAAAGAATTTTTCAAACAAAATTTTACAACCTATATTGAAAAAGACCTTGAAAATTCGCGCAGCGCGCAATTAAAAAATATAATCAAGCCGTTTTTTTTACGCCGAAAAAAGGACGAAGTAGCCAAAGATTTGCCTGAACTCACTGAGCAACTGATATATTGCAGAATGACTGAGGCGCAGAAAAAATTGTACGACAGCGAAAAGTCAAAAATTCGCAACACACTCATCGGAGTTGAAACGGTTTCCAAAAAGGAACGTTCAATATTGATTATCAAAGCATTGATGAGACTTCGGCAAATTGCAAATCATCCGAAACTTGTGCAGCCCGATTATGAAGCGGATTCGGGCAAATTTGAAAATGTCATCGGTGCGGTTGAAAATTTGATTTCCGAAAATCATAAAGTGCTGATATTCTCATCGTTTGTGAAGCATTTGAATCTGTTTGCGCGCCATTTTGATGCTCAAAACACCTCGTACGCCATGCTCACGGGCGCAACCAAAGACAGAGCCGGCGTTGTGCATGAATTTCAGGAAAATCCGAACACTAAATTGTTTCTAATATCCATAAAATCAGGCGGAACCGGATTGAATTTAACGCAAGCCGACTATGTGTTCATCCTCGACCCGTGGTGGAATCCGGCAACGGAAGCGCAAGCCGTAAACCGCGCGCACCGCATCGGGCAAAACAAGCATGTAATGGTTTACCGATTTATCACGCCAAAAACCGTGGAGGAAAAAATTCGGAAACTACAAGCCGACAAACTTCGCATTTCGGATATGTTCATTACGTCTAATAATCCGCTGGCGCAACTCTCTGAAAATGAAATAGAACAGTTATTTGAGTAGAAAGTTTATCAAGTTTGTAAAGTTCATAAAGTTT
>DYPD01000134.1:7736-9435 GCA_020720115.1 Thiomargarita sp.
AAGTTTGTAAAGTTCATAAAGTTTTTTGAGACGATATCATCAAATCAGCACATTATCATATCAAAACAATTTTCAAATTATCTAATTAACTCATTATCACATTAATCCATGCTCACATTTCCGAATGCAAAAATCAATATCGGGCTGAATATCACAGAGAAACGCCGGGACGGATACCACAATATCGAAACCATTTTCTATCCCGTTGCACTTTGCGATGTGCTGGAAACTGTGGAATCGAAAACTGAAACTTCGCTCACTGTCAGCGGAATAGAAATAGATGCTCCGATTGATAAAAATTTGATTTACAAAGCGTTTCAAATTCTAAAAAAAGATTTTGACTTGCCCGAACAATCTATTTTTCTACATAAAAAAATACCGTTCGGTGCAGGTTTGGGCGGCGGTTCGGCTGACGCGGCGTTCATGTTGCGCATGTTTAATGAGATTTATAATTTAAAAATTTCTAAGCAAAAATTAGAAAATTATGCTGAAACTTTGGGCAGCGATTGCGTGTTTTTTCTCGAAAATAAACCTTGTTATGCCACCGAAAAAGGCACAAAACTCGAACCGATTGACTTAGATTTGTCGGCTTACCACATCTATCTTATCAAGCCAAATTTTTCGGTAAACACAGCGCATGCATATTCGGGCGTAAAACCAAAACATTCCGTGAATAAACTAACTGATTTAGTGCAGCTTCCGATTGTAGAATGGAAGAATCACATCAAGAATGATTTTGAAGAAACGGTCTTTAAAATTCAGCCCGAATTGCACCAAATTAAGCAGCTTTTTTACGAAAACGGCGCACTTTACGCATCCATGTCGGGCAGCGGCTCGGCTGTGTTCGGCATTTTTTCGGAAGTGCCGCAAAAAATATCAAAATTCGATGAATATTTTACATTTATCGGAAAAATGACGGCTGTTTTATAGCAATTAATATATATCTTTGTACTGTTTTTCAAATCGGGTATGGCAAAAGAAAAAAAAGAAAAAAAATCGATAAGCAACTACCGAATTTCGGTATTTGACGATGATACGTTGCAGGAAATTCGCACACTTAAACTCAATAAATTCAGCATGATATCCTATATCGGCGGGTTGGTTGTGATACTAACAATTTTAATAACTTTGGTGCTCATTTACACGCCGCTGAATATTTTGATTCCCGCAAAAGCGAACACGGAACACAATAAACAAATTGTGGCAAATGCGTTTGCCATCGACTCATTGCGCATTCAAATTGCGGCACAAGAGCATTATGTTTTGACCGTAAAAAGTATTTTACAAGGCAAAATTCCGAACGACACGCTTACAAGCACAAACACCGCAAAAGACAGTCTGTCAGCCGCTTACCAATACGATTTTGATAAATCCGACTTAGATTCCATTCTGCGAAAACAAATAGAAGCAAGCGAAACTGAAAATTTGTCGGTCATTGAAAAAAATTCGGGCAAAGTGAATTTGAAAAATTTACATTTCACCGTACCGTTACGCGGCATTCTGACAGGAAAATTCGATTTGCGCAAAAAACATTACGCCGTTGATATAGTGCCCGAGCGCGACGACGCTGCAATTGTAGCCGTGTTGCCCGGCACGGTCATCAGCGATTCTTGGAGCATTCAAACGGGTCATGTGATTCAAATTCAGCACGATTACAATTTAGTTTCGATTTACAAACACAATTCCGTATTACTCAAAA
>DYPD01000135.1:0-6368 GCA_020720115.1 Thiomargarita sp.
TTTTCATTTTTGTAAACGTTAAAGTATTGTAATAATGTAGATTATCCGGAACAATAGCAAATTCGTTTGTTCCTTTATCATTCGTTGTTGAACATTCATCTGTTCTTCGGTTTCGATTTAACAAACAAAAATCAGCAAAGCTCTGTCATCCTTTTTTGAGCAGAAACACTCTATCGTTTTAACTCACTTAAATTTAAAATGTTACAAAATTATCGTCTTCGTGGTCGGGCATCTCGATTTTGTAGCCTTCGGATTTTGATTTTTCTGTATTTTTGAGTGTTTGAGAAGCTGATTTTTTACTTGTTTGCGATTTGGAATTTGAAACTGTTTTAACGTCCTGTTCAACCTGAAAAAAACCAATTACTTCCGTGAGTCTGATGGCTTGTCCTGTCATATTTTGTGCGTTTATTGCCATTTGGTCGGCTGCGGCTGAGTTCTCCTGAATCACTTTTGTAAGCTCAGTAATGGCATCGTTTACTTGGTTTGCGCCGGCGTTTTGTTCGTTTCCGGAGTTTGAAATTTGTTGCACTAATGCTGATGTACGTTGAATTTCGGGTGTAATTTCAGCTAATATTTTACCGGAATCTTCAGCAATTTTAACGCTTGATTCTACCAATCCGATAATTTCATGTGCTGCTTTTTGACTGTCTTCTGCAAGTTTCCTAACTTCTTGTGCGACAACGGCAAAGCCTCTGCCTTGTTCTCCGGCGCGTGCGGCTTCGATGGCGGCATTTATGGCAAGAATGTCGGTTTTTTGAGCAATTTGTCCAATCACCCTGATGCGTTCGGAGATGCTGCGCAAGGTTTCTAAGGTTGTTGTAAATGATTGATTTCCTTTGACTATACCTTCGGCGGCTTTTTGGGAAATGCGCTCCGTGGTGCGCGCATTGTCGGTATTTTGGTTGATGTTGGCAACCATTTCTTCCATAGATGCCGATACTTCTTCGATTGACGCGGCTTGCTCGTTGGAGCCTGAGGCGATTTGCTCGGACGATAAACCAATGTCTTTGCTGCTGTGCTCAATTTCCTTAGATGCTGCAAGGATGTTGGCGAGCACATTGTTAAGTTTGGTTTCCATTTCAATCATGGATGTTTCCAGCGGATTCAGTTTCGTGTTTGTGAGCGGCAAAGGGATAAGGTTTCCGCGTGCAATTTTTCCGGCGTAAGTTACACCGCGCTTGAAAGATTCCAGCATTTTGCGCAGCGCATCGGCGAGTTCGCCCATTTCGTCTTTTTGATTGATGTTAATAGCGGTGTTATAATTTCCGTCTGCGACTTCTTCTGCAAATTTCACGCTTTTTTTCAATGAAATCGTAATGATTCGAGTCAGATAGATACTCATTACAATTGTGATCATGATAGAGAGTCCTAAAATCAGGCTTAAAATAATGATAGATTGATGTTGTTTTTCTGCGGCATTGGCATCAAATTTTTTAGATGTATTGGCGGAAGATGCAATAAACCCTTCGGAAAAAGCCAAGATTTCGTAGTAAATCTGCCCTCCTTTTCCGTTCTTTTGAGTAATGGCAATGGCTTCCGCTCGGCTTTCTTCGGTGTTACGCTGCGCAATTTTATAAAGTTCAGTTCGATATTCTTCCCATTTTTTTATTCGAGCTTTGATTTGAACAACTTCATTCGTGTCGCCTAAGTATCGTTCGTGAATAACAGCTAAATTATTTAGTATCACTGTATTAAGGCTGTCGATTTCTTGTTTATTCCTGCGCATTTCTTCGATATCGCCGGAACGTGCAATTTCTTTGACAAGATTTCGTGTTTGTAGAATATCACTGTTCACTCGGAGTGCCAGCGAAGTTACAGTGTATGGATGTTTATAAAATTTTTGTGTTTTGCCTCCGATATCGAAAATCGTAATGTATGCGTAAATACCTAAAACCAATAAGGGTAATAGCATAACTGCAAAACCGATAGCCAATTTATACTTTATTTTTAAATTTCTCATACCTTTTTTATATTCCTATCTTTCACTTACTTTTGTTGCCGATTTACAACAAATTTCATGCAACTAATCATTAATTTTTGAAATAAAAAAAGAAAAAAGAAAAATATTCTTTATGAAACTAATTTCTTTGCTTTTATTGAGTTTGATGAGTTTGACCAATTTTGCTCAATCGACCGTTAGTTGGAATCTCGTCTTTAACGGAATTACGGATAACCGTGAGTTTTTTAATGTTTACACAATGCCGGGAACAATTGCAGGAGCACGCATAACACCCTCATTTTTAGTAAGTTTTGAAAAAAATCATACGCTGAATTTTGGCGGCAGTTACATGTATGAATTTGGTTCGGAGCCAAACGCGCTGCCGCTTCTGCCGCTTTTGAATTACGCATATTCCGACAGCACATTCGATTTTAAAATCGGAGCATTTCCGCGCCAAAATGTCATTGAATATCCTCAGGTTTTGATGATTGACACGCTGCGATACTTCGATCCGCTGATTGACGGCGCATTTTTTCAAGTCAAAACCAAATATGGAAAACAGTATGCGTGGTTCGATTGGGTTGCGCGACAAACGCTTACGGTCAGCGAGCGATTTCTTGCAGGAACATCCGGAAAATTCGAGCTAAATAATTGGTTTACAGAAAATTACATCTACATGTATCACAAAGGCGGAAGCCTCGATAAAACGTATTCGCACCCCATTCGGGACAATGCCGGAACGGTTGTAAATGTCGGAAAACGTTTCGATTTGCCTGTAAAAATTGAGGCAAAACTTGGCTATGTAGGCTCGTATAACCGTATGCGTCCCGCGCCGTTTATTTTTGCGTACGGAGCTATGGCTCAGGCAGATATGAAGTGGAAATTTATCGGTTTAGACTTACTTTATTATTACGGCGACCCGCAAATTATCAAGTACGGCGACTGGTTTTATCGTTCGGGCAATTATGCACGCGCCGATGCCTATTTGTTACCTTTTAATACCGAAAAAACTTCTTTGAAAGTTAATTTTGCATTTCATTACACCGACCAAATTTTGGACTTATCGCAGCATATCTTACTGAATATCAATTTAAACGGAAGTTTTGAGAAGCACTGAAACTTGAAAGACCTTGCCGAAGTTCGAGCTTCGGCAAGGTTTATGTTTTGCTATTGTCTTGAATTTGTGTGAATTACGAACGGAATGATTTTCTTGGGTTTCTCCGGTTCCGCTTCTGTTGAAAAGTTGTAGATAATTGGTGCGATTTCCGTTACAACTTTCTTAAAATCAAGTGTTTCCGTGTCAATATACCATTCTTCGGTAAAACGGAGTGCGCTAATAGTACTGCCCGATGCCAAAACTGCTTGTTTATATTGAAGAAATTCGCCGGTAATGTCATCAACTGTTTCAATTTCAACAGAATCCAACACAAGTGCCAAGTCAATTTCTTCTTTACTGAGTGCAATTCCTGTTTCCTGATTATAGACCTGAACTTTACCGCCGAGCGCATCTTCCAAAATCATATCTTTTAAATTTTGATTGTTAAAATTGCTGAAAAACAATGGGTTGGTAACTTCAAACTCTGCTTCGGGCGCGTCCAAGTATTTGTAATAATCGTCGTAATTTAGCTCGTATTCAACAGTTTTAAGTAAAGTCATTTTTGCCGGATTTGCTTTTTCGGTGTTCAAAACATAGCCGTTTGTGAGGAAAAGTCGCGCATCTGCTTCCGGATGCGTAAAGCTCGAAAACAGTGTGTAAGCATACACATCCTTGCTAAAAGCGTAGGTTTGGCGGTCGAAATTCCAAATTTCGCGGCTGAAAACGCCCACAGTTTTGATGTCCGTTTTTGTTTCAGAACCGTTGAAGCGTTCTTGCAGCGCAGTTTTTTCAACCGGCGCGTAGTAATCCGCTGTGAATGCGGCTTGCGGACGATTGACCTTGTCGTAGTAGAGTGTAATTTCGTTTTTCAAGGCTTTTTCTCGGTACGCTTTAGCCCAATCGAAATCGGAATGAGACGTTTCTTTCCACAAATTATCTTGCGAAAATCCACTGAAATTTGTTAAATTTTCTTGATATTTTATGGGCAAAGCCACGTGCATCGGTTTTGGCGAAAATACCTGATTATCAATAGGTTTAAAATAAAGTACAAACGGAATCGAACGCACAAGCATGCTCATATCCGATTCATATCCGTCGCGGAAATAGGTGCGCACGGGCGCAACGCCGATAACTTCTTTGAAAATGTGCATGTCGGTTGTGTCCAAATACCAATCTTCGATGAAAATGAGCGACTTAACTTCGCTTTCAACCATGAGCAGTTTCACCATAATCGGAATTTCATCGCCGGTTTCCGGGTCGAAATCATACGTTTGGACAAGTTTTTCGCCCATGCGTTCGCCAATTTCGGAGGGCATGACTCTTGCTCCGGTGTTGAAATCGTAAACAGGTTTTCGACCGGAAATTGCTGCATCAAAAATAATTGAGCGCAATTTATCGCCCACAAAGCTGTTTAAAAACACAGCATTCTCATTTTCAACAAAATACACTGATTCGTCCGCCAAAGCGATTGTTGTTTTTTCAATCGGTGTTTCATATTTTACTTGTTTTACGAGAATTGCATTTTTGAGTTCTTTCTCACGTTTGCGCTCGTTTTTCAAGGGTTCGGGAACGATATGTCCGACTTTTTTGTGGCGAAATTCAAAATAATCATCGGACATAGGATAATAGCGTCGCACGGGCGCGTAAGCTTCTGTAGTTTTTTCAAAAATAAAGTCTTTTTCGTTGAAATTCCAATTGTCGAATGTTACAATACTTGTCAGTTCGTCGGGCGTGCCTTCGTTTTGCACGGCAAGTGTGGTTTGCTCGCCGCTTCCTTCATCGTAAACATAAACAGTGTCCGTGCTAAATCCCAGACGTTCAAGGGTTTCAGTTTTCGTTTGTAAAGGCGGATTGCTGTCAAACATCGGATACGGATTGTAATCGGCATAAATAGTTTGGGTTCCGTTTTTAAATTTTCGTAGCATATAGCTCTCAAAATCAAACGAATGTATGTTATTCGACTTGTAATATTTTCCGAAATGCTCCGGGTCAGATTCGCTGAACATGTTATCCATAAACGGAATCCAATCTTTTACTGTTAATTTATTGCGAACCAAGGCATTACCTTCAAAATAGTTAGGCTCAATTCCCATCGCAAGCCCGATTCTGTTTTTTATGTTCTCCCATGTGTTCAGATATGCCAACACATCCACAGGTGTTTGTGCCAAATTATTTTTGATGTCGTTAGACGCACCGGCTTTTTTCAACATATTGATAATCTCAATGTTAGTATTATATGTTGCAACGGCAATGTGCAGCGGCGTGTTTCCGTCTGCATTTTGGCTGTTCACGGCAGCACCGCCTGAGAGCAAAAGTTCAACGGTTTTCGGATTCTGATTTTTAACGGCGATATGCAAGGGCGAATTTTTAGCAGCGTCAATTACGTTTACATTCGCGCCTTTTTGTATCAGCATGGTAAACAGTGTGTTATCTGCATAATCCATAGAAAAAATGAGAGCAGTTTTCCCGTTTGCGTCTGTTTGGTTTGGGTTTGCACCTTTTTCCAAAAGATAAGTCATGGCTTCGGTTTTTTTATTTTCCATAGCACATTGGAAAGGCGTTTTGCCTGAATTTGTGTTAGAAATCGGGTCGAAACCTTGCGTATCTACAGCTTGTTTTTTTTCTTCGATAAGATATTTAAGAATGTTTATATTTCCGTAATATGCCGCAGCAGCGGTGTAAGAGCCTAAGTAAGGACAGTTTTTATTTTCTGTTTTAAAAAAGTTCGAGGCTTTCAGCGATGCGCCCTTATCGATAAGCAATTTTGTGATTTCCAAGTTTTTAATATGTTTTGAACACACGGCAAGCATGGTTGGCGTTGTGCCGAAATTATTTTTTCGTTCGACTTGCGCTCCGTGTTCCTGCAGAAAAACCACAGCATTGAGCGAGCCACTTTTTACAGCGAAATGGAGCGGTGTATTTCCGTTTTCATCGGGCTTGTTGAAATCGGCTTTGGCATCGGCAAGCATTTGGAGCAATTCCGTGCGGTCGTCTTCGGCTACGATTGCAGCCACCGATTTTCCGTCTTCATCGGTGGCATTGATATTTGCACCGCCGGCTATGGCTTGTTTGAATAAACTCGGATTATTGCGTTCGGCAGAGGTTACAAGGGCTTTGTCGGCTTTTGCTCCTTTTTTGAATAATATTTGAAGAATTGTATCGGAATTTAAGGCTTGAGAAGCGTACCAAAGCGGATTTCCGGCATTTACATCGGCACCTTTATCTATCAAATATTCAACAATTTCCGGTTTCATACGGCGAGTTTCCCAGTTTTGGTAACTGAGTCCGCACGCCCAATCGAGCGGTATGTAATCTTCGTACACCGGATTTATT
>DYPD01000135.1:6468-9409 GCA_020720115.1 Thiomargarita sp.
CGTCGGCAAGCCAAATACAGCGGTGTAAAGCCCCATTCGGTCGGCACATTTATTTCTTTTGGATGTTCTGTGATATACTTTTTGATGTCTGCGGTTGTGCCGTAATTGCAGTAAAAAAGCAGGTCGAGCACCGGTTTTTTAAAAAATTGCACATAAACCGAACTCGAATCTTGCATGTAAACAAAATCCAACGGCGTTTTGCCGGCTTTATCGCGCACTTCAAACTTTGCACCGTAATAATAAAGCAGTTGCAAAAAATCCATGTTGTAATTATGCAAAACGGCGTGGTGCGCGGCTGTCAAACCATCGGCATCAGCAGCATTGGGTTTCGCGCCGGCTTTGAGAAGCGCGATGCTGTTTTCCATACTTGCGCCCCAGTATCGGCTCGCTTCTTCAATGAGTGCACGGCTGAGCGAATCGGTTTGTGCCTGTAAAAGTCCGCCGCCTATGACAAGACTTAGAACTATTGTGCAAAAAAACTTGTGCATGTGTTGAGTTTTTTATTCTTTTTGAATGAAATTAAAACGTAAAATTATGAAAAATTAGATTTGAAATTCCTTTTATTTTACTAAAAAAATTGCCATTCATCAACAAAAATAGGCATTTGACAAAATTGTTCGCTTTTTTACCCTCAAAGTAGAAAAAAGTGTTTTATTATTGTGTTGCAATTTCTATAAAAGAAAAATTAAAATGAATCGTTTTTTTAATTGGAATACAAGATTCGACACAGGAATTGTCGAAATTGACAGGCAGCACAGGCAATTGGTGGATTATATTGATCAACTATACCAAGCCGTGATGACGGACGTAGATTCGTCTGCAAAAGTACGTGAAACAGTAGCCAAACTCTACGATTATGCAGCAACACACTTGACAGATGAAGAGCAATTGATGCAAAAAATCGGTTTTCCGGAACCCGACCACAGTCAGCACCTTAGCGAACACGATAAATTTCGAGACCGAATGCGCGATTTTCAAAATTCGGTAAAAAATGGCTATCCCGTTACATTTCAGATTGTTCAATTTCTGAAAGACTGGCTGTCGGAACACATTTTAGATACAGATAAGCGTTATGTTGAGTTCATGCGACAGCATAAACTGTTGTAAACGAATGGTTTAGCTTATCAAAAACTCCGTTAAACTTAGTGAAGGTTTAACGGAGTTTTAATTTTTATTACATCTCAGGTCTGATTTCAGTTTCCTTTTTTTTGAAATTAATTTCTTTAATACGTGCCTGCAATGAACTAACGCCTTTGTAGATATTTTCTTCTATCACGTAACTGACTGTAAACGTAGCGTTTGTGCGAATTTTTTTCAAATAATGCGCCATCGAAAAACCAATGCCTGTGAGTTCAACGCCGGAATCGTCGATAAAGCTCACTTTCAGATGCTCGTGCGATTGTCCGATGGATGTGCTTCTGCCCGTATCGCGGACGTTGTGTGTAACAAAAACCGGATTCAAATTTCCGGGTCCGAAAGGCGCAAATTGTTTTAAAATTTTGTAAAATTTCTGTGTAATTTCGGCAAATTTAATTTCAGCATCTGCTTCAACGACCGGAATTTTTTGCTCTTCCGAGATATTTTGAACCACAAATTGCTCGAAACGTTCCTTGAATTCGTCCAAATTTTCATGCTTAATGGTCAATCCGGCGGCGTATTTGTGTCCGCCGAAATTTTCCAACAAATCTCTGCACGATTCTATGGCGGCGTACAAATCGAAATCTGCCACCGAGCGCGCCGAGCCGGTAATAAATCCGTTAGATTCGGTCAGCACAATCGTCGGGCGATAATACGTTTCCGTCAGGCGCGAAGCCACGATGCCGACAACGCCCTTGTGCCAATCTTTGTTGTAAATCACTGTGGCTCTGCGGTTTTGCATTTCGGCGCTGTTACCAATTTGGCGCAAGGCTTCGTGCGTTATGGTTTGGTCCAGATTTTTGCGGTCGGTGTTATAATCGTCAATCGTAAGTGCTTGGTCATAAGCTTTTTTGTAATCGTCGGCAATGAGTAGGCGCACAGCTTCCGAACCGCTGTGGATGCGTCCGGCAGCGTTTATGCGCGGTCCGATGCGAAACACACAATCGGAAATCGTGAGCTCTTTGCCTTCGATTCCGGATATTTTCTTGATAGCTTTCAAACCTGTCAGTGCATTTTCGTTCAATTTTATTAATCCGAAATAGCTCAAAATTCGGTTTTCGCCGATAATCGGCACAATATCCGAAGCGATGCTGACTGTTACTAAGTCGATGTAATTCAGTAAGTTCTCAAACGGAATACTGTTTCTGTGTGCGTAGGCTTGCATGAATTTGAAGCCCACGCCGCAACCCGAAAGTTCTTTGAACGGATATTCGCAATCCAAGCGTTTTGGGTCGAGTACTGCTGCGGCGGCAGGCAACTCGTCGCCGGGTTGGTGATGGTCGCAAATAATGAAATCGATGCCTTTTTGCTTGGCGTACAGCACTTTTTCTACGGCTTTTATGCCGCAATCCAGTGCAATAATCAAACTTGCGCCTGATTCTGCCGCAAAGTCGATACCTTGTTTGGATACGCCGTAACCTTCTTTGTAACGGTTTGGTACATAGTAATCTATGTTCGTGTGAATCTCTTTCAGAAAAGAGTACACTAATGCCACCGATGTGGTTCCGTCCACATCATAATCGCCGTACACCAAGATACGCTCGTTCTGAGCGCGGGCTTTGTCTAAACGAACTACAGCTTTGTCCATATCTTTCATCCGATACGGATCGTGCAATTTTGCAAGTTCCGGACGAAAAAATATGCGAGCTTCTTCGAAAGACTCTACGCCTCTTTGAGTCAATAAATTTGCCGTTATGTCGTCAATATTCAGCTCATTTGCAAGGTGTTTAACAATTTGTGGGTTTCCTTTTGGTTTTATTATGATTTTTTTTTGCATACATTGTAATTCGGATTTTCGTCCGAT
>DYPD01000136.1 GCA_020720115.1 Thiomargarita sp.
TTTTAGCTTTGCAGAAACTTTTTTTTGATGGAATTTACTGCCGAGAAAATAGCCGCTTTTTTAGGCGGGCGCGTCGAAGGCGACAGTCAGGTAACCGTTACGACGGTGTCAAAAATTGAAGAAGGATTTGCAGGTTCGCTGAGTTTTTTGGCAAATCCCAAATACACACCTTATATCTATACGACCAAAGCATCAATTGTTTTGGTCAATAATGATTTTGTGCCCGAACATCCGATTTCTGCCACACTCGTGCGCGTGCCCGATGCCTACAAAGCTATTGCTCAACTGCTTGAGTTTTACAACCAAACCGTTGAAAAAAGCGGAATTTCGGAAAAAGCCGCATTACACGAAACTGCAAAGATTGGCGAAAAATGCTTTATCGGCGATTTTGTTTCCGTTGCATCGAATGTTGTAATTGGCTCAAATGTAATACTTTATCCCGGCGTGGTTTTGTCAGAAAACGTTGAAATAGGCAACAATACTACTTTATATTCCAATGTCTCGGTCTATAAAGATTGCAAAATCGGTTCGGACTGCATTATACACTCAGGCACAGTCATAGGCAGCGATGGTTTTGGCTTTGCACCACAGGAAAATTCAGCCTACAAAAAAATACCGCAAGCCGGCAATGTTATCATTGAAAATAATGTGGAAATCGGTGCAAATTGCTCGATTGACCGCGCTACAATCGGTTCAACCATAATACGTTCGGGTGTAAAATTGGATAATCTCATACAAGTGGCACATAACGTCGAAATTGGCGAAAACACTGTCATAGCTGCACTTACAGGAATTTCCGGCTCCACAAAAATCGGAAAATTCAATATGATAGGCGGACAAGTCGGTTTCGCCGGACATTTAAAAATAACAGACAACGTAAAAATTGGCGCTCAATCCGGCGTTCACCGCGATGTTGAACAAAAAGGCGCAATCCTTCAAGGCTCACCCGTAACAAGTATGCGCGATTTTTATCGGTCATCGTTACTTTTTTCAAAATTACCCGAAATGCAAACCCGAATAAACGAACTGGAGCGTAAACTTGAACAGTTTCTTACAAAAAATTTGAATCCGAATGAGTGAAAATCAGAGAACTATACAAAATCCGGCGGAATTGTCGGGCAAAGGTTTGCATACCGGCGCGCAGGTTACGCTAACGTTTCGCCCGGCACCTGAAAATTTTGGATTTCAATTCCGAAGAACCGACCTCGAAGGACAACCCGTAATACCCGCACTTGCAGAATATGTGATTGATACATCGCGCAGTACAGTTATAGGTATTGGCGCGGCGCGCGTTTCAACTATTGAACATGCCCTTTCGGCAGCTTACGGCTTAGGCATTGATAATCTGCTTATTGATGTGAACGGACCCGAAACTCCGATTCTTGACGGAAGCTCAAAATTCTATGTAGAAGCACTGGAAAATGCCGGAATCACAGAACAAAATGCAGATAGAAAGTATTTCGAGATAAAAAATATCTTAAAATATGAAAACAAAGCAAAATCCATAGAAATCATCGGTTTACCCGATGACACTTTCGGATTGAACGTTATGATAGATTACAACTCGGAAGTTCTTGGAAATCAATATGCGTTCTTGAAAAATTTCGAACAATACTCCAAAGAAATTGCGCCGTGCAAAACCTTTGTTTTTTTTAGTGAATTAGAATTTTTGTTGAAACAAAACCTCATCAAAGGAGGCGATTTGGACAATGCACTTGTGATTGTAGAAAAGAAAACCACACAAGAAGAATGCGACCGCTTAGCCGATTTGTTTGGCAAACCGCACACACAATATAATGGTCAAGGCGTTCTGAATCAGGAAGATTTGATTTTCCCAAACGAACCCGCACGCCACAAACTACTCGACCTTATCGGCGACCTTACCCTGAGCGGACGACGTTTGAAGGGCAAAATTATTGCCACACGTCCCGGACATTTTTCCAACGTTCAGTTTGTAAAACTAATTCGAGAGGAAATTCGTAAAACCGAAACCCTTGTGCTACAAACAGAAGCGACAAACGGACAATATGATAAAAATTTTATCTCAAAAACATTAAATCGACCTACAGAAACTCTTTTTTCAGAAAAAGTTGTGCAACTTAACGACACAAATTGCATCATTAGCGCAAATTCTGCGGAAAACAGTGAGTTTAGTTTAATGTTGGAATCGGCAGAACTATTCGCCCGGCACAACAAAATTAATTACAACAAACGAAAAATTCAAGATTTCGAGCTATATGATTCAGTAAATAAAGTCTCAGAAACCATTTGCACGGTAACAAAACACAAACAAGTCGGGACTGAAAATTTAGAGCTTTACGTTCAACTTTTTTCAGACCAAATTCGTAAAGCCTGCGGAAGCATAATACTAACATAAAATACAGAATATCAAAACTTTATGGACTATAATTTAGCCAACGTTCACCCGGAAGCCCGCATAGCGGAACATGTAATTATTGAACCGTTTGCAACTGTTCACAAAGATGTTGTAATCGGTAAAGGCACAAAAATAAGTGCAAATGTTGTCATCATGGACGGCGCACGCATCGGCGAAAATGTTACGATATTTCCGGGTGCAGTAATTTCGGCAATTCCGCAGGATTTAAAATTCAAAGGCGAAGAAACCACAGCCGAAATTGGTGATAATACCGTTGTGCGCGAGTTTGTTACCATAAACCGCGGCACAGTCGCCGCCGGAAAAACGGTTGTCGGAAAAAATTGCCTGCTCATGGCATATAGCCACGTAGCGCACGATTGCGTGGTCGGAAATAATGTTATCTTGGCAAACGCTGTGCAACTTGCGGGTGAAGTCCAAATAGGCGATTTTGCAATTTTGGGCGGCGGAACCTTAGTGCATCAGTTTGTCAGAATCGGCGAGCACGTTATGGCGCAAGGCGGACTGTTGCTCGGAAAAGACGCACCGCCATATATAATGGCTGCACGCTATCCGGCAGCTTATACCGGAATTAATATCGTCGGTTTGCGTCGAAGAGGATTTACAAATGAGCAAATCGGTCAGATTCAAGAAATATACAAAATACTGTTTAGCAGTGGTTTAAATAATGCTCAAGCACTTGAAAAAATAATTTCGGACGTGAAAGACACGCCCGAAAAAGCAACGATTGTTGCATTCATAAAAAGCTGTGAGCGCGGCTTAATCGGAAATACAAGAGATTAATCATTTTTGTATATACTCTAAACGGTTAAAATCTTTTCTTGATAAATTGTATAATTTACTAATAATAAGAAAATTAGCACATTAACATATTATCAAATTAACACATTTTCGTATAATCAAGTGAAATTCAGCATTATAGTTCCGGTTTTCAACCGCCCCGACGAGGTGCGCGAGCTGTTGGAAAGTTTGAGCAAACAAACCGAAAAAAACTTTGAACTCGTAATCGTGGAAGACGGTTCCACAGAACCATGCAAAACAGTTTCCGATGAATTTGCTGATCGAATTGAGATTCAGTATTTTTTCAAGAAAAATGAGAAACCCGCAATCGCACGCAATTTTGGCGCAAAACATGCCAAAGGCGATTATTTTCTGTTTTTTGATTCCGATTGTATTATTCCGGAAAAATATTTTGAGATAATTACTAAGGAACTAACTGAAAATTATGTAGATGCGTACGGCGGACCCGATGCGGCGCATCCGCAATTCAACACGACACAAAAGGCGATAAGCTACTCGATGACTTCGTTTTTCACTACCGGCGGCATACGCGGCGGCGGCGAAAAAATTGACAAATTTTATCCGCGAAGTTTTAACATGGGCATTTCGCGCACGGCTTTTGAGAAGATCGGCGGCTTCCCGGTTACAGGTATGCATCCGGGCGAAGATATGGTTTTTAGTGTCGAAATTGTGAAGCAAGGCTTCCGAACGCGCTTAATTCGAGATGCTTATGTGTTTCATAAACGAAGAAACACACTCAAAACGTTTTACAAACAAGTCTTCCGATTCGGAAAAACACGCGTTGTGATTTCCAAATTTTATCCGGAAACATTCAAAATTTTCTTCTGGTTTCCGACACTTTTTGCGCTCGGAACACTCTCATTAATAGCTTCTTCTGCGATTTGCTTGTGGAGTTTGATGCCAATTCTGTTTTACGCACTTGCTGTTTTTACAGATTCTGTTTTGCGAAACAAATCCCTTGATGTGGGTGCAATTTCCGTCCTAACAAGTTTTATCCAATTGTTCGGCTACGGTTTCGGATTTCTCACTTCCTGGTGTCGCGTAAATATCACAAAAACAGATGAATACAAGGTTTTTGAAAAAGGATTTTATCGAAAATAAAATCGTATTTTTGTTATTCTAAATTGAGACAAAATTTTCGGCAGTCAAAAATTGTTCATAATTTTCCTTGTTGATTATCCTATATTCATGATTTGGATAGGCATTTGCAAAACCTTTCGATATATTTTGAGATTTTTTTGCATTCCATTTAATTTCAAACGCATACAAAATTCCGTTTCTGTCTTCGATATAGTCAATTTCTTGCTGATCCTGCGAACGCCAAAAATAAGAATTTGTCCAAATATTATTGTAATTCAGGAATTTAATACGTTCGCTTATTACAAAATTTTCCCACAATGCACCGATGTCGTTTCGTAGTTCGGGCTCTATAAAGTTGGCAATGAGCGCATTGCGAATTCCAGTGTCATAAAAATAAATTTTTTTCCCGCGCTTTAATTCTTTTCTGTGATTTCTGCTGAACGCCGGAAGTTGGAAAATAACAAAAGT
Organism: Thiomargarita sp.; assembly: GCA_020720115.1. Lineage (GTDB taxonomy): Bacteria > Pseudomonadota > Gammaproteobacteria > Beggiatoales > Beggiatoaceae > BB31. The sequence continues at coordinate 4,745 of DYPD01000136.1, forward strand.
TTGCTCTAAAAGTTGGATGTATTTTTCAACAGTTTGGTTGTCAAGACCTAACAAATTACCCAAACTGTTATACGATACTTCAGACCCTATTTGCAACGCCAAAGCCTGCAACAATTTAAGTAATTTATCCGGTTTTTTTATACCTTCCCACATCAAAATATCTTTGTACAAATAACTGTCAGACAGTTGTTTAAGGATATTTTTTTCATTTCCGGCATTTGATACAATTTCAGGGTAATATCCGTAGAGTAATCTGTGAAACAGCATCCTGTGTTCTTCCATAAATCCATGATGTTCAATCATTTCTGCAAAAGAAATCGGAAAAAGTTTGTATTCCCATTTCCTTCCGGTAAGCGGCTCGTTGATGCTGTTCGCAAGTTCAAACGCCGATGATCCTGTTACAATTAACTGTATTTCAGGAATTTGGTCTGTTATTAATTTCAGTTTTAATCCAATGTTGTCAATACGCTGAGCTTCGTCAATTACGACAATTTTATGTTTTGCAAAAACAGCTTTAAATCGTGTAGATGATGCGTGGTTAAAAAGCTCGATAACATCAGCTTCATCTGCATTGAGCCACAGCGTATTATCATACGATTTTGTCAAGGTTTTGAGCAAAGTTGTCTTGCCTGTTTGGCGTGCACCGAGTATAATTATTGCTTTTCCTACAAATAATTTCGATTCAATTTCAGCCTGAAGTTTTCGTAATATCATAAAATTGCGATTGTAATCGCAAAAATAACGCTTTTTTTGCGAATGTAATCGCAAAATCTCCGATTTATTTCACTATCAATACAAAAAATTGTTATACGGATAGCGTACTTGGTGAATTTCTTTGATTTTGGCATATAAAATACCGCGCAAAGTGTCGATATTTTGTTTCTTTTTGGCAGAAATAAAAATACAATCCTGCGTTTTAGCGAACCATTTTTGTTGCCATTCTTCTAAGCTGATATTTTCACGTGTCACAGGCGTGAGATCATCTTCATCTTTTTTAACAAAAGAAAAATTATCTATTTTATTGAAAATCAAGAAAGAAGGCTTATCTCCCACTCCGAGTTCGGCAAGTGTTTGTTGCACAACTTCAACTTGCTCTTCAAAATTCGGGTGCGAAATATCGGCAACATGCAACAGCAAATCCGCCTCGCGCGTTTCGTCGAGCGTGGATTTGAACGACTCAACCAAGTGATGCGGAAGTTTGCGAATAAACCCGACGGTATCGGTCATCAAAAAAGGCAAATTGTCGATAACAACCTTGCGCACAGTGGTATCCAGCGTTGCAAAAAGTTTATTTTCGGCAAAAATATCCGATTTACTGAGCAGATTCATCAAAGTCGATTTTCCGACATTTGTGTATCCGACCAGCGCGACACGCACGATTTCGCAGCGTGTTTTGCGTTGCACAGCTTTTTGGATGTCGATTTTTTCCAATTCTTTTTTCAAAAACGAAATACGGTCTCGCACAATTCGGCGGTCTGTTTCAATTTCTTTTTCGCCCGGTCCGCGCATTCCGATACCGCCTTGCTGACGCTCCAGGTGTGTCCACATTCCGCGCAAGCGAGGCAAAAGGTATTGATATTGAGCAAGTTCGACCTGTGTTCGTGCGTGTGCTGTTTGGGCGCGTGCAGCAAAAATATCGAGAATGAGTGTGGTTCGGTCTAAAACTTTACACTTAAAGGCTTCTTCAATCGTGCTAAATTGCGACGGACTGAGTTCATCGTCAAAAATAGCTGTATCTATCTGATTTTCTTGAATATAATTTGCAATTTCCTGTAGTTTTCCTGTTCCGACAAAGGTTGTATGATGAGGCGCATTCATTTTTTGCGTGAACCGCTTAACTTCTTGCGCGCCGGCGGTATGCGCCAAAAATGCAAGCTCGTCCAAATATTCGGTCGTTTGCATTTCGGTTTGCAATTGGGTTACAATTCCCACAAGCACAGCGGTTTCTGTGCCTTCAGTTTTTTTTTTCTTTTCAATCATAAAAAAATTTAATGCGATGTGCAAAGATAACTATTTTCAAGTTTTTTACAAATTTCAAATAATTATTAAAAATCATTTTGTAGATTTGTAGAAAATAATCCTTCAATGATACGATATTTCAAACTCGCGGCAACACTGATGTTTAGTGTTTTTTTAATGGCAAACACCGGCTGCAAAGACAAAAACGCAGAAACCGGTCCGCTTGAAATTCCGGCAGAAGTAGGCTCAAATCAGGTTGTAGAACACTACGCTTACATACTGAGCTACAATGAATTGCATGAGCAAGCCGATTGGGTTGCGTATGAACTTACGAAAGCCGAAGCCGAATCGGAAGTTGTGTCGCGCGATGATAATTTTCGCGCCGACCCCGATGTAACTACAGGCAGCGCAGCGTTGGACGATTACAAATATTCGGGTTATGACAGAGGACATTTAATTCCCGCAGCTGACAACAAATGGTCAGAAACCGCTATGAGCGAAAGTTTTTTTCTGAGCAATATGTCGCCTCAATTGCACGAGTTTAACGACGGAAAATGGAAATATTTGGAATTTCAGGTGCGAGACTGGGCAATTTCTTATAGTAAAATATACGTGGCAACGGGTCCAGTTTTGCGTTCGGGTTTACCCACAATCGGCGAAAATAAGGTTTCGATTCCTGAATTTTACTACAAAGTGATACTGGACGGAGAAACGACAAAAGCCATCGGATTTATTATGCCACACGTTGATATTCAGGACAGTTTTAAAAATTATGCCGTGAGTGTGGACGAAGTGGAAGCCCAAACCGGCATTGATTTTTTTCATTTTTTAGACGATGATACCGAAGCGCGACTGGAATCGACCTTAAACTTATCGGATTGGACATTTACATATTACAAATAATTGTGTATTTTTGTTGAAAAAAGATTTGTCTGACCAAAAAATATAACTACATTTGCACTCCGAAAATGCCTGAGTGGCGGAATTGGTAGACGCGCTGGTCTCAAAAACCTGTGATAGTAATATCGTGCCGGTTCGAGCCCGGCCTCAGGTACGAAAGCTGACAGAAATGTCAGCTTTTTTATTTTTATTGAGCATAAAAAAACGCCGCACATTTGATTGTAATGCGCGGCGTTTTTTTTGACGAGAAACAACGTTTACGAACGTTTCGGCGTAATTTTTTGTTTCAAGGCTTCCAATTCTGTTTGAATTTCGGCATCGCGTAAGTGTTTGTCAGCCAAATACAAATCGTCGGCGAGGCGGTCGAGTTTGGAGTATTCGGATTCCATGCTGTCCATTTTTAGTTTCATCGCCTCGAAACGGTCGTCCGGTGTGTTGTGCGCATCGGTGTCGGCGGGCTTGGAGGCTTCGGCTTTTTCGTAGTTTGCTTTCAGAAATGCGTATTCTTTTTCATAATGCGCAATGCGTTCCTGCATGTCTTCGATGCTGTTTTTCAAGAAGTTAATCTTATCGTCGATGCCTGTAATTTGCGCCGTGAGGCTTGTCGATTTTTCAACATACATGCGCTTCATGCCCAAGGCGTGTGCGGCGGCTTTCTCGATGGCTTCAGGATTTGCCGATTCGCGTCCGGCGGCTAAAATCTGCTCGGCTTTGCGCTCAAACTCGGCGATGCGCGTTTTGTATTCGAGCATATCTTTTTCGGAACGAATTTTAACAGCCTGAAATTCTGCCGTTTGCTGCATAAGCTCGGTTAGGTCGGCACGCAGGTTTTCGAGCGCGTCTTCAAATTCGCGGAGCGGATTGCCGTGTTTTTTGCGAAAACTGTTTACTTTTTCTTCGCCGATGTCGTATAATTTTTTGAAATAACTCATGTTACACTTTTTTTACGGATTTTGTGCCAAGATACAAAATTTCGCGCAGAATCTGATGTTTTTTTTGATAAAAAAAGAGGCTCATCTTGCGAGAGCCTCGAATCGGAGAACTAAATTTTCTTTTTCAATGGTATTGAATCAGTTTGAATAACCTATAAAAATCAGAACAATGGATGCTTAACATTGAATTTGTTAACAAAATTATAGATTTGGAGTTTTTGCTCTCGACTGGATTTTATTTGAATAAATTCGTTATACAGCTCTAAGTCTCTTGATAACAGAAATTTTTTAAATTTTCTTGGATTATTTTTAAAAATTTTCCCTGTTTCCGTGTCAAGCATGAGTTGTTTAAATCTCAAAGGTGTATTTTGTGCCCCAAGTTGCAGGCTCGGGTCGTAGGACATATTATCAAAACTACCTGTAAAAAGAGTAAGCGTGCCAATTTTATCAGCACGCTGAAATCCGTTTCGGTGATTTACATAAAATACGCCTCTTTTGCAATACACCCACACACTTCTTTCTTTTAGCGGGATTTGAGCTCCGTTGTAAACATCTGTATAGTAAACAAATAGTTTGAAAATGGTATAATAGACTTCGTTATCGCCGTTTGTAACTAATTCACCTTCGATTGACGGTGAATTAGTTTTATACTCGTTTAGCGACATGTAAATTCCGTCGTTCAACCTAAATTTTCCGGAATTGTTTTCTGTCGTCTGGGCAAATACGGCACTTGTCGCAAACATGAATGCAACTGCTAAGGGACTGT
>DYPD01000137.1 GCA_020720115.1 Thiomargarita sp.
TCAAACGATTATGCAAAATCTCTTTCTAAATTCCCTTAACTTAATGGCATTGAACCTAGGGGCTGCGAAAAATAAAATACACCGCCCCCAGCAAACACAAGCCCGCCCACACATAATCCAACTTAACGGGTTGATGCAAATACAGCACAGCAAATGGCACAAACACGCCGAGACTGATGACTTCCTGCAAGATTTTCAATTGCGCCACGCTGTAGACACTGAAGCCGATACGGTTGGCAGGTACTTGTAGCAAATACTCAAAGAGGGCAATGTTCCAACTCACCAGCGCGGCAACATACCAAGGCGAATTAATCAAGGTGCGCAAATGCCCATACCAGGCAAAGGTCATGAATAAATTGGAAAGCAGCAGGAGCAAACTAACTTGAACAATGATGGGCATAACATTTATCTCGTTCCCAAGCGCCGCTTGGGAATGCCTCTTGACCGTGTTGCGGTTTGTACCACCAGTAACACTGGCAACCTATCTTCCCAAGGAACACTTGGGAACGAGTAAAACTAGAAGCGGCTGACGGCTGCGTTAGCCAATTTTCCTCAGAAGACGCTGGCACCTGCATCACGACTAAACACCCTGATAAATCGCCGCTAATGCCACCGTCAAATCCACCGCTTCCAGCATCACCTGTTCACCCAACAAATACTTCTCACCCTGCCAATCGCTACGGCGGCGAAAAATCTCAACCTTCTGCAAATCCTGCGCAATCAACAAATACTCCTGCAAACTACTGATTTCCCTATAAACCTCGAACTTCTCAAAGCGATCCGTGCGCTCCGTACTTTTCGAGGTCACTTCTGCCAACAACACCGGCTGCGTGCGAAATAACTCAGCGCGATCATTGGGTTGGCAACATACTTGAAGATCGGGGTAATAAAAGCGCGTGTCTCTAGCCGTTGAAAAACGCAGCTTGACATCACTCATAAACACCTGACAAGGACCGCCGCGCAAGTGACTGTGTAACAAAGCAAATAAATTACCCGCAATCAAATTATGCACGACACTCGCACCGCTCATGGCATAGACCGCACCGTTTAAGTATTCGTGGCGCGTTTGGCTATGTGCTTCACCGTCCAGATATTCTTCAACGGACAAAGGTTTTTGGATAATAGCAAGCATGGATAAACTCCTTAATTGTGAGTGGGTTAGGTGTTAGAAGCGCATCTTGCACAAGGCGATAATTAGCGGTACATGAAAAGTTTGGTAGCGAACTATTTACAGCATCATAATAACCAACAGATATTACGCACACATAGGAGAAAACGATGCAAACCATCTCAGTCAATGAAATCTTACTTAAACAACTCATGACGATTACCGGTATGCACGCGGCGGAAGTTGTTGAAGAAAGCCTGAAAATTGCCTTGGAAGTTTATACTCATACACCTAACCAAGAAACCAGAGAAACTTTAGAAGCGGCAGATCGAGGCGAGGATTTATACACATTCGATACGGTGGAAGCGATGTTAGCTGACTTGAAGGCGTTAAAATGAGTTTAATCCCAATTTTCACAGGCGCATTCAAAACTGGGAGCGGCTGACGGCTGCGTCAGCCAAAACGCCGCAAAGCGGCGTGGCTAAGCAGGCGCTTAGCCGCTCTGTGTAGTATGAATTGCGATGGCGGACGGCGCAAACGGACGCGCCGTCATCCGCCATTTTGGAGTTTCCAAATGTCGCATACTTCGACACTTCGACAAGCTCAGTGCACCGCAAGCTCAGCACAAGTGACGCTATCGCTGATGCGACCTACGCGGGCTACGCCGATTATGAAGCCGACCGTCATCGCCGTTTAGGTAAAGAAGCGGATGAGCCACATCGGATTAAATATAGGCGGTTGAAAGATTAAAATTTGTAGGATGGGTAGCGGCGCGTTGTGATGCTTGATTTTGGTGCGAACTTTATCGCACCGAAACCCATCATTCGCCAACACCAAAATGATGGGTTTCGCTCCGCTCTACCCATCCTATCGCGCTTTTCCATAGTAGCGTCCCCTTTTCCACCGACCATCGCTCTTGACAGCAGCCGCACGGGGTGGTTTGATTCCAACATCGGGTTGCCGAAACCGAGAGACCTTCTCTCATCTTTAATACAGCATGGAAAGCTCCAGCTTTCCTTCAGGACGCACTTAGGATAGGTAGAGCGATAGCGAAACCCATCAGTCAAGATATGTTATTCCTCATTTGTGGTCTAATTGTATCGTCCCCGTAAATGTTATACGGATATGTCATCGGATAGTTTTACGAGATGCTGACACCTAGAATTTAGGCTTGTCTGGTTATCATTGTTCGGGATGATACAAATTCTATGTGGAGTGCTCCATCAACTGCAACATTGCAGCCTCTTTAAATGCAACACCGCTATAGGAATTTTTATTATGAATACTCGCTACCAATTCATTGTTTTTAATAAGGCAAAAACTGGATACTCAATTCAAACAGTTATAGAAAGCTTAGCTAAGGAATTAAATATTTCGCCTGAAAAACTGGCGCAATCTCTTGCAAAAAAACCATTAGTTCTAAAACAAAATTTAACCAAAAAAGAGGCTTTACGTTATAAACAATTTGCTGAAAAAATTGGTATTTTTTATAAAATAATCGCCGACTCAAGTACCCATCAAAATTCCGTAATAGAAGCTGAAGATATGGCAGCCTCTACCAACGCAGATAAAATGTCATGTCCTAAATGCGGAACTGTCCAAGATAAAGCAGAACAATGTTCCAACTGTGGTGTGTATATTAGACTTGTTGCGGCATAAACCCAGTAAAAATGCGGAGTTTGAGAATATAACTGACTCTAAATTTTTCGGATTTCAGCTAACCCATTGATTTTTCGTAGTCATCAAGCTAAAGTGATTTTTGTAAGGCATTGATTTTTCTTATTTTATAGGCGCAACAAGTCTATTAGACATTATCGGAAATTCGCCTTGAAGCGGCATGGCGACTGGCAGTTACCCCTATTTTCCGATAATGTCTATTAAGGAATATCTTGCTGCTATAAACACAGAAATTCCACCAAAAAACAAGAGTAATAACAACAGTAACAACAGTATAAAATATGTACTGGTAGTTCTTCTTGTTAGCTTAGTAAGTATTTCATTCGGTTTTTTCCTGTGTCTAAGGTCTAATAATACAGAACAAAATGCACTACAACAGGATGACAACATTAAGCAGAACTTTTCTAATAACGGTGGGCAATGGATCATGATGTCTAAAAAGAAGCGCCCTCTCCACGTTGGGGACATACTGCTGGTTGGACAGGTAGCCGTTATTGGGTGTATGGCGGCACAGAATCAGGTTCTGATTCGCTTAGAACAGGAGCACTGTTTGATCTAGCAACTAATACATGGGAATCCATGGCGGTTGAACAAGCGCCAAATTCATTAGTTGCAAGTGGAGGTCTCAGTGAAATATTAAGTAGAGAGGGTGGGCAAATCAATGCTATTTCTTATTGGACAGACACAAAGATTTTAGTGTGGGGCGGCATAGGTGCTTCAATGGCTCATGCTAATGGACGCTATTATGCCACTCACGCAAATTGGCAGGTTGGAGGCGGATTCTATAATCCTGCTGCTCGCCAATGGTCAGCGATCAATGAGCAAAACGCACATAAGTTTAATTGGGGAGCTTTCCATGCGTTTACCGGGAATCAACTCATTGTCTGGGGAGGAATGGGAGCGAAACAACCAGATAACAAAGGTGCTATTTATGAACTTGCCAGTGATACTTGGAAAACCATGTCTGAAGCCCCGATTCTGGGGCGCGATACAGGATGCTCTGTATGGACAGGCACAGATTTGTTTATTTTTGGCGGAAGAACAACTGAAAGTAATACTTCATCCGATGGCGCATTATACAATCCAAATAGCGATAAATGGACATTATTACCTACACAGAATGCCCCTAGTTCGCGTAATTCTCCAATGTGTGCCCTAATTAACCAGCATCGGATTGTAGTATGGGGTGGCACAGCGCCTAATGATCAACCTTTAGGTGACGGAAAAATATATCATTTTAACAGTCACACATGGTCTGATATGGCAACTGAAAATGCGCCCACGCCGCGCAATCAGTCGCGTATGGTCTGGACGGGCAAGTACCTTATCGTTTGGGTAGGCGGCAATAACGGTAGCCATGGAAATACTGGATTTACCTCTGGTGCGCTTTATGACCCTGATGCGAATAATGGCCTTGGAGAATGGTTGACTATGGCTACAAATGACGCGCCTCAAGGTCTTAAAAGGTCAGAACGATGCAGTTTGGACTGGAGATCGTATGTTGACTTGGGGCGGTTATTCGCCTTATCCGCAATCACATGCAGTAGGCGCTATGTTCTTTCTTGAGTAAACAATGTTTGCCTCATTCCCAAGTGCCACTACCAAAATTTGTAGGATGGGTAGCCATGTAGGGTGTGCAACCTCTTTTCGTTGCACCCCCTCCTAGAAATAATCAGAGAACCCATGAATGGATGACACCTACCGAAAACAAGGCATTTTATTCGTATGGAATCGGCAAAAAGCAAAAACCAATCTGTATAAACACGGTGTTTCATTTGAACAAGCCGCTGAAGCCTTTTTTGACCCCTTTCTACGAGTGATGGAATCCGGCACAACGGAAGAACATCGTGATGCTTTGCTTGGTCTGGATACATCAGGACGATTATTGTTTGTTGTGCATATCGAGCAAGACGAAGATACCTTTCGGATTATTTCCGCTCGTAAGGCAACGACTACTGAGAAACGCTATTATGAAAGCAACTGATTTGAAAAAACGCCTGAGCAAAGAACGCCCGTTAGTTTCGGTGCAGTTGCAAATGCCTGAAGATGTTCTCGGTGATTTGCAAAAAATTGCCGCATTTCAAGGTATGTCATCACCTGAAGCTTTGATGCGCCAATACATCGGTCAAGCTTTGCGCCGTGATTTAGAACTGTACGATAATTCGTTGGTTGCCGTTTTGATTGAAAACCTGAAACGGCATGGCGTTGATGAAAATCTGATTCAGCAAGCGGTGAACGAAGCCATACACCAGCCTGCTTAAATGCACAGGCGTATAACCGCTGCAAGCGGTGTCGGGAACACATAAACCATAAGGGGCTGCATTTACAGCCCTTTTTTATGGAAAGGTTGCGGCGGATTGTTCGTTTTTGATGCGCGGTGCTGGGCACGCTAGAAAAATCAATGGTTAGAAGAAACTTTGGCATAGAGCGCGGCGGTTTGTGCAGCAACGTGGGACATCTGGAACTGTTGCTGTAAACGGGCTTGCCCAGCAGCGCCAAGCCGTAATCGCAGTGCGGGGTTGGCTTGCAGTGATTGCAACGCATCTGCTAGGGCGCTGGCGTCGCCGACAGGTGTCAAGATACCGGTTTTTCCCTCTTGTACCACCCAACTCACGCCTGAGCCGTGTAAATGGCTGGCAATGATGGGTTTGCCGTGACGCATGGCTTCTAACAGCACCACGCCGAAGGCTTCGGTGCGCTCTAACGAGGGCAGGCAAAAGCAATCGCAACTGGCTAGTAAAGCATTGAGCAAGGCGTCCGACACATAGCCAGGGAGCAATATCCGTTGCTGTAAACCAGCGGTTTCAAGTTGTTGTTGTAATGTTGGGCGCAATTCGCCTTGCCCGACCACAATCGCCCGTGCGTGCGGCAGGCTGCGCAGGGCTTCTAGCAGCACTTGCTGCCCTTTGTAATAGGTCATGCGCCCTATGTTTAGCACGCGCAAGCTGCTGTTTCCCCATAGTTTTTCGGCTTCCAGCCGAGCCGCTTCGGAGACTGGTGGCGCACTGGTGTGGGCTAATGCCAGCGGGATGATGTGGCATTTTTCCCGCCAGGGGGCGAGGGCTTGGCTGGCGGCTAAGTAAGACGGCGAAGTGACGATAACGGCGCGGCTACGCTTGAGCACTGCTTGTTCAAAGGGGCGGTAAAAGGGATACGCCAGCGCCAGTGCGCGGCTGAGTTTTTCGTCCAGCACGTCAGAATGCCAGTGAATGACCCAAGGCAAGCGCCGTGCGGCGGGGGAAAAGAGCGCAAAAAAAGCGGAAGTGTTGGGCAGGTGTAAATGCAGCAGGTCGGGCTGAAAAGCCCGCAGGCTGCGTTCTAGCCAAAAGGGAAAATGCGGACTGATCGGTGCGTACAGCAAGCGCCCGTAGCAGGGCGCCCGGTACAGATCAGGGTCTTGGATGTCGGCTTGAAATGGCGGAAACAGGCGGCTGGGCGGCTGGTGGTCATGCACCAGCGCGGCGCTGGGAATGCCTTGCGCACGCAGGGCGGGCAGGAGTGCCGCCATGAAGTGCTCAATGCCGCCGGCGAAGGGCGGATAATATTTACCCAGATGCAAAACCCGCATGGGTGCGCCTAGGACAGCACAGCAGCGGCGCGGAATAGGGCGGCGACGCTTTTAGCATCACGGATTTCATCCTGCCGCGCCCAGTCCAATGCTTGCTGAAAATCTACCCAATGGGTTTCGATGAGTTCGTTTGGTTCGCGCTGGTGCGCCACTTGGGTAAGGTCTTGCGCCAGATACAGATAGAGGATTTCGCTACAAAAGCCTGGCGTGCTGAACATGCTGCCTAAATCAGTCCACTGTTGCGCCAGCAAACCCACTTCTTCTTGTAATTCGCGTTCGGCGGTGTGCCGAGGCGGTTCGTTGGGATCAATTTTGCCAGCAGGAATCTCCCAAATCCAACCGCCCGCCGCGTGCCGATATTGGCGAATCAAGCACACTTGCCCTTGCGCATTGACCGCCACCGCCGCCGCGCCGCCTGGGTGACGCACTATTTCCAATTGAAACGGCTCATGCGCTGGCAATTCAACAGTTTCCAGTCCTAAATCAACAACATGCCCTTGATAAATCGGCGTGCGGGTAAATGTCATTTTGCGTATCAACCTCGATTAAACCTGCTTTTGCAAGTGAAAGTATAAAAAATCTTGGGTTTTTCCCGCTGGCGTTTGGTGCGCTTCTTGGCGTGTGCTCAATAGCTGAAACCCCGCGCCCAGCGTGTGCATGAGCAACGCCACATCATAGCGCACAATGGGTAAGCCGCTACAGTGGGTTGGTCCAGTCGGCGAAAAAGCCGCCAATACCAGATGCCCGCCCGGTTGCAAAGCCTGGTGCAACACCTCGATATAACGCCGCCGATCCGCTGCTTCCAGCAAAAAATGAAACACCGCACGGTCATGCCAAAGCGCATAGGTTTTGGGCGGCACAAACGCGGTGATGTCGGATTGCAGCCAAGTCACCTGCGTAGCCCGCTCACCTAAACGAGTTTGCGCGTGTTGCAAAGCTGTGTACGCAATATCTAGCACACTCACATCCTGATAACCCGCATCCAACAGCGCATCCACCAAAGTTGAAGCGCCGCCACCGACATCAATCATCGCCTGCTGCGGCTGAATGCCGCTGTCGCTAATGAAATCCAGCGAATAAGTAGGCTTTGGCTGAAACCAACTGACTTCATCCACTTGTTTTTGTTGATAAACAGCTTCCCAATGTTGCGCACCTTGTGTCATTTTGAATTCCTATTTAGGTGAAGCGGGCAGGTTTACTCGGTAGAAAATTTAAGCCAGACACCTTGCTCAAGCTTAAAGCTGTACTAAAATCTGGGAGTGCATAGCGAAAAATTTCCTCTTCGCCGTGCATCGGCAGTTTAGTTTTCACTTCATTGTATTGCGCATTGCAAAAGGAGACGGTGATGAAAAAGCTACTACAAACCTCTGCATTGGCACTGGCACTGGGATTAGCCGGCGCCTCCACGCAAGCCCTGGCTTGGTGGGATAATCCTTGGAACAGCGGTTGGGGACCTTGGAGCGGGAATGGCTGGGGTTCAGGTGATTTTGGCTTTAACTTCAGCGTAGGCGGCAATTGGGCTGGTCGCGGTTGGGGCAATTACTACGAACCCTACTGGGGCTATCCCTACTATGGCTACGGCTATTATCCTTACCCCTACGCCTACAGCTATTCTTACTACGCACCTGCGGCACCCTACTACTACGCGCCGGCAGCCACACCGCCAAGCACTGAAGCCAAATAATCGCTTCAAAATAGCGCCCTCCCCAGGGCGCTATTTTTTAACCGCGTCTGCGTCCGCTGACCAGCGCCCAATCCCCCTGAAAAGCCGGTTCATCCAAATCAAAATAAGGCGCATAAGCCGCCAAAACACCAGCAACCTGCGCTTGCAAAATACCAGACAACACAATCCAGCCTTGCGGCAAAACATAACCCGCCAATTGCGCAGCTAATTCACACAGCGGATTTGCCAGAATATTCGCCAGCAGCACATTGACTCGCATCGGCGGCAACTGCGCCGGCAAAGCCACCTGAAAACGCGCCGCCACCTCATTTTGCGCCGCATTATCCAGGGTTGCTTGCAAAGCCTGCGGATCAATATCCACCCCCCACGCCTGCTGAGCACCTAATTTCAACGCCGCAATGCCGAGAATCCCAGAACCACAGCCATAATCCAACACCGTTTGACCGCTCAGATCACCATACGCATCCAGCCAAGACAGACACAAAGCCGTCGTTGCATGAGTGCCCGTGCCAAAAGCAACGCCCGGATCAAGGCGAATATTGATAGCTTCCGGCTGCGGTGGCTCAAGCCAATGCGGGCACACCCATAGGCGCTTACCAAAGCGCATTGCCTGAAAATCCGCCAAACTGTTGCGCACCCAATCCTGTTCTTCAAGGATTTCAACCTGGTACGACGGCAACGGATTAAAATGCGCCAGCAAAGCAGGTAAATCGCAGTCCGCCTCAAACAACCCCACCACCAGCGTGTGCTGCCACACCGGCGTCGTATAGAGCGCCGGTTCATAAATAGGCTGATCTTCAGCATCCTGCAAGGTGACAGACAAAGCGCCCAGCTCGCTTAGTTGTTCGGCAAAAGCTTCAGCGTGTGTAGCATCCAAATGAAAACTGATTTGTGTCCAAGGCATGGTTTTTAGCTCAATTTTAAAGTAACACAACAGACTTGAATTAGCAGTCTAAGATTTTCCTAATCAACCCAAGCAAACCCTTTTTTCACCACCAACGCCATAATGTATCTCCTGCCAATCTTTTGCAAAATACCCAAAATGGCTCTAGCAAAAAATCACAGCCCGCGGTCAAAAGTAGCTCCAAGGCACTTCCCCTTGAAGCACTCACAGAACCGAACGAGAAACTCTCGCTTCATTCGGCTCTTGCTTCGGCTACGCTCAGCACAAGTATCATTCAACCTGATTAATAGACTTGTTGCGCCTATAAAACAAGAAAAATCAATGTCTTATAAAAAGTG
>DYPD01000138.1:0-7799 GCA_020720115.1 Thiomargarita sp.
TGGGTTAATCCGTAGATTACCGTCAGCCATGTCCCATAAAAATTTGGCAGGACAACATACATCAATGGCAAAAAGCTGCGAGTACAGATCGATAGGGCGATCACGCTTGCATAGATAATGAAATAAATACGAGCCTTGAAAAATATTTTTCCATACTCGGACTCTGGGATGTAAGTAAGTTCTTCCCGCGTCATTTTGCCTGCACAATGCAACAGCACATTTTGCACATATTTCGGCACAACTGTCAGATTGAAAAAAAACAGATACACTGCATTTAGGTTTGCGGGGCGTTGCACCGCAATTTCCAGATCGCGCCCTACAATGATCGTGTCACTATGATGGCGCGCGTGACTCCAACGCCAGGGGATTGATTCCCTCCGCACCATGAAAGAAGCCAGCTCATAGAGCGCGTTATTCATCCAGTCTGTTTTGAAGGCAGTCCCATGGCTGGATTCGTGCCAGCGCGAGTCAGAAACCGAAGCATACAGTACGCCATAGACTGCGAATGGAATGATGGACCACCAACTGCCCCATAGTAAAAAGCCGCCAAGCCCAAAGATAAATAGCAATGTAAACCAGATTAACGTATCGCGAATGGCTGGACCATCCTGCCGTTCCAACAGTTCGCGCATCTTTTCCTTTGGAACAGGCGATACGTACCACTTGGCATCTGCCAGCCCTTGTTCAACCGCTAGGGCGGCATTTTTCCCGGTCAAGCTGTAATCGTTCAATTCAATTTTGCTTGGTTTTTTTTGTGTCATATCATTCTCTTAACCTGACGGCTGCAGGTGTGGAAATCTGCAGTCGTCAGAATGCTTGTGTTGCTTCCGATCAATACCAATAATCGCTAGAGTTCCAGAGTCGCACGCAGGTTGAGTTCGCCCTTCTCTCTTAATTCTTTTCTTCTGGCGCGGATGCGCTCAACGTTAATAGGGAAGTTTCCGTATTCGAGGACAGTCTGGTACATCTTTACTGCGTTAGGTACGGGAACTGCATCGTGTATCTCGCTTGAGGAGCCGATAAAAATACCAGCCTGCGGTCCGATTTTTTCAATCAACTCGAGCGTTTCATCTTCCACATCGCCGAGTGTGCCATTTGGGAGGGTGTGCATACAACAGACATTTCCAAAAAGTAATTTGTGCGGATATTCCTTTCGGATCTCGAAAATATCGTTGCAGTTGTTACGCTCGATGGGGTTCAGTCCATCGGCTCCTAACTCGTCAAAAATCAAGGGGAGGAATTTTCCATATCTGCCGTCGGTGTGATATAGGAATTTCATCCCTTTTTCCTTGATCGGTTCAGTGATCCACTTCCAGCGGGGCAGACCCTGTGCTCGGACAAACTTGGGGCTGAAAATGGGACCTGTCGTCCCGGAAATATCCTCGCCCATGAACATCAACGGGACATCGCTGACTTCGGCATATGCCCTGGCGATGTAAGCCGAGAATAAACCAGTGCAATCCATGATGTGTGAAACCAATTCGGGGGCGTCGTAAATGGCGAGCGAAAACAACTCCATGTCCATGAAGGTGTATGCGTCGGTGATGGGACCTTCCACCGCGCCGATGTAAACAATATCATGCTCGGCAAGGGTTCCTTGTATCTGGCGGATGACCGGCTGGTACCAATCTCGAACATCTTCATAGCGCGGCTTTTGGGGCATGTGCTTTTCGAGTTCTGCAAGAGTTTTAAATGGACGCTTTGAAATCCAGGCTGTGTCACCCGCTTGTGTGACGCCCCATTCGGATGGATCAACACCAAAGAAGCGAATCCAGTTGGCGACTTTCCCACCCATCCAATGGTTGACGGGATCATAGACCGAGCGGGCGATGTTTACCCCGATGTTTTTCCAGGCTTTGGCGTTTACTTCTATCAATTCCTGAAAGCTGTAAGTTTTGGATGAGTCGAAGCCGCCATGCTGGACAAGGATTTCCCGATTGTCCAGGTAGTCGTAGGTCATCAGGCGGTCAATAGGTTCCCAATTAAGCGCTTTCTTGAAACGTTCAAGGTTGTTCATTTGAAATCCTTTTACTGAGAATTTTCATAGGGAAAGGTCTCGTCACCCGTTCCGAAGCGGACACTCAACTTCCAGTCTGCGCTTGCACCGGGGGCGATCATGGCGACTCGTTTTTTGTCCCAAGCCACAGCGAGGCTGTCATAGAAACCAGTCATCGGTTCGGGGGCGGCAACAGATTCCGCGCTAATCGCGCCTTCGTCGATCCACAATCCAAGATAGGGGATGAGATTCGAATCCCATTCCATGAGCAGCCAGTCGTTTGAGGGACGGTTGATCAATCCCGACCAATCGGCGCGGACATCGGGCAGCACAAAAAATTTCCGCGCCTGATGCTGGGACGGCGAACCGATTTGGTCAATGCGGACGTGGTCACCGTTTGGCTTGATCGCTTTCTTCCAGCCGAAGCGGGTCTCTGGAATGCCCCAGCCGTAGGCTTCGGGGAGGGAGTTGCAAACTTCTGTGACTTGCGGCGGAAAGATAACTTCGGCGCTCTGACCACAGGCAAATTGCGGATGGGCTGACCACAAGTAGGGCATGGCTTCCTGACCGAGGTTTATCAGTTGATAGGAGAGTTGCAGGGTGAATGGGGATGTATATTCGGCGGTGCGCGTCAGGCGATAGGGCAGGGCGGGACCGTTCACGTTGAGAGTGAGTCTTTCGTCGGTTGCCTGTTCCACTTGCCAAGGCAACGTCCAGACTTCGCCGTGGTCAGGCAGGGACAAGCCGTGATGTACGCCAGGCGCGGGATAGTCACAGGCGACGATGGTCGGGAACATTTCGTCCCATCCGCTCATATCCTGTTCGGTGAATGGCGAGCCATACGGTACTTTTTGAAATGGTCTGTTGCCCGGACCAACCAGCCATTCGCGTTGACTGCGCTTGTCGAACAATGAAACCAACTTGGCGCCCATCTCGGGGACAATGACCGTGATCAGGTTTTCACTTTCCAGCGCAATAGCGTTGACTCCATGCCAGATGATTTGGCTGATCGTGGAATTCATGGCAAATGCTCCCGTGTCTTAGAGCGAGGAATATGGCGTTTGCTGAATGGTGTTGACCATCGCCCAGAAGTTTTCCATCGGCGTATCCAATTGAACGTGATGGGTGGGTCCGATAATCAGTCCGCCGTTTTTACCGAGTGTCTTCAGGCGGGTCTGGACTTCGGTCTTCACGTCCTCTGCGCTTCCAAATGGCAAGGTGTGCTGCTCGTCAATCGAACCCCAGAAGCATAACTTGTCGCCAAATTCCTGCTTCAATTTGGCTGGGTCCATGCTGGCGGGTTGAATGGGATTCAGTACATCCAAGCCGATTTCAATCAGGTCGGGGATGATCGGGTTGACCACGCCGTCCGAATGATAGGCGACCTTGACCTGCGGGTTGATGCTCTTCAATTCAGAGATAAAATTTGCCATACGCGGCTTGAAAAACTTGCGCCACATTTTCGGTGAAATGATCATCGCGTGTTGCGCGCCCACATCATCGCCAAGCCAGATCATGTCCACGCCCATTTGGGTTAGTTTCTTTGCGGCGGTCAGGTGATATTGATAGGGGATGTCGAGCAGGTCTTCAGCTAGTTCGGGCTTGAGAGCGAAGTCGGTCAACATGCGTTCATAGCCGCGCAAAGCCCAGGCAGTCTCGAACATGGTTGTGACGGTTACACCGACAATCCAATACTCATCTTTGAAGGTCTTTAGCATCCATTCCGCTTCGTTGTATAGTTCGGGACGGTTTGGATCGGGAGCCCGGTAACTGTCAATAGCTTCGTCCTCAGCCAGCGGGTGTCCCTTCATCTCTGTGTAGCGCCCAACGCCGAATGGCGTTTCGTATTCCGCCGACCTCCAGCCGATGCCCCATTCGTCAACGTATTGGTCTGCATCCTGATAATAGGAGTTTGCCCAGCCTACGGAAGTCAGTAACAGGTCTTGTCCGAGCGAGCGTTCCAACTCGTAGGTGTTGCCGCCCCCATGCGGGTTGTGGGTTTTATCTTCGCCTCCGAGATTTATGTCTTTTTCGAGGCGCGCGGCAAACTCAGGCGTGAACGATACCTGCATTGGACATCGGTCGGGCGTTTCATGATTGAGAGCCATCAAGACGCGGTCGCGGGGTTTCATTCGTAAGCTTCTTTTAAGCGGAGATCAGCGCTTTTGCTGTCGCCACCGCGCGGCTGGCGTCGGGAGCAAAACCATCAGCGCCGATCTGATCGGCGTAGTTTTGAGTAACCGGTGCGCCGCCAATCATCACCTTGACCTGTCCGCGTAACCCGGCGGCGGTCAATGCGTCAATTGTGTTTTTTATGGAAGGCATGGTGGTGGTCAACAAAGCAGACATGGCTACAATTTGTGCGCCTTGATTGCGAACGGCTTCCACAAATTTTTCAGGAGGAACGTCGGTGCCGAGATCAATAATTTCAAAGCCAGCGCCTTCAAGCATCATGGCGACCAGGTTTTTGCCGATGTCGTGTAAATCACCCTTGACGGTGCCGACCACGACCTTGCCCGCCGAAATAACTTCTGCGTTCTTAAGATGGGGTTTGAGTAAAGCCAGTCCCGTCTGCATGGCGCGGGCGGCGATCAACATTTCGGGAACGAAACATTCGCCTTCTTCAAAAAGATGTCCCACCTCAGCCATCGCGGAAATCATTCCGTCGTTCAAGATGTCGGATACAGGGATGCCCGCATCAATCGCAGTCTGGACATTTTTCCTGACCGAGGTGACATCTCCTTCCATAACATTGGTGTGGATTTCTTTAATAATGGTTTCCATTTTTGCTCCTTATTTTTGCCGTAGTTTCATGGAACGTCCCGAAGGTTTGATCTGCCGAACAAGTTTTTTGGGGAAATCCTCAGGACGTTCTTTCTGTTGTCGAAAAATTAGCCCGCATTCGCAATGCGTGTGCGGGAACTTTCTGCGCGCGCCTGTCTCCACTGGGAGATTGCAACCGCGGCAACCAACAATAAACCAAGCGCCACGCGCTGAATAAAGGTGTTGAAACCAAGCAGGTTCATGCCGTTGTTGAGAACGCCCACCAGAATAACAGCAAGGAATGTTCCGACGATTGTTCCCTTTCCGCCGGATGTGGCTGCGCCGCCGAGGAATACCGCCGTAATTGCCTGTAATTCCAGCCCGTTGCCGTTAATTGGATTTCCTGAAGTGGTTCGCGCGGCAAGGAGAACGCCAGAGAGTCCAGCAATGCCGCCCGAGAGCATGTACATGAGGATTTTTATTCTGGAGAGATTGATCCCAGCCAGACGGGCTGCCGTGGCGTTCCCGCCGATTGCGTAGATTGCCCGACCGAAGTCGGTGTAGCTCATGAGGATATGGACAAAAATTGCCACGATAACCAAAATTACCGTCAGAACTGGAATGCCAGTCCATTTTGCGCCGCCCAACGCCGGAATTGCCGCAGCTTCGAGAAAGCGTCCCTGAGCCAGCCATGTAAAGTTTGGCTGTGTCATAACGCCGACTGGTTTGCCTTCGGGCGCAAGCAAAAATGCGAAGCCAGCAAAAGCCGCCAGCGTGCCAAGTGTGGCAATCGTTGGATTAACTCGCAGGGTGGTTACGATCGCGCCATTGATAGCCCCGGCGATCATACCGGCAATAATTCCTGCCATCACTGCGATCACCACATTGCCGGTGAGGAAACTGAGTGACCCAATTGTTCCCACACCCACAAGGACAGATGCAGCGACCACCGAGCCAATCGAGGCAATCGAGCCGACGGAAATATCGAGCCCACCCGCAATAATCACAACCGTTTCACCGATTGCAATTAAACCCACGATGACAACCGCCTGAGCCAGACTGTTCATGAGGTTCTGCCAGGAGAAGAACTTGTCTCCTCCGTCCATTCCAAACCAGCCGCTGACAATTGTGACGAGGAAGACAAGGAATACAAGAGCAAACATCAGCGAGAGATTGTCTGTGCCAATAAAGCCGACGGCTCGCTTCAATGTATCGCCGCCTTTCACTGGGGCTGTGGATTGTTTCGTCTGTTTTTCGCTCATAGTATGCTTTCCTTCTGATTTGATATTTCGATCGCTTTTGGATTTGCCGCAAAATGATCTTTTATCGCCAGCCCGAGGACTGCTTCTTCGGTGGCGGTTTTTCCATCTAACTCTCCACTGATCCGCCCATTTTGCATGACGTAGATACGGTCAGAGAGTCCAAGAATCTCCGACAGTTCAGAACTGATCAACATGATTCCCAGACCTTCATTGGCAAGGTCGTCGATGAGGCGATAGATTTCCGCTTTTGCTCCGACATCAATGCCGCGTGTTGGCTCATCGAGAATTAACACCTTTGGTTTTGCCGCCAGCCAGCGCGCCAGGACAATTTTCTGCTGGTTGCCGCCGGAGAGTTTTCCAACCTCCTGATCAAGGGAAGGTGTTCGTACGCGAAGTTTCTCGATGAATTTTGATATGACCGACCGCTCCAGGCGGCTGTTCACAAAATGGAATCGGCTGAGTTGTTTCAGAATCGCCATCGAGGCGTTTTCCAAAACACTGCGGATGAGCACCAGACCTTCGCGTTTGCGGTCTTCGGGGGCGAATCCAATTCCCATTGCAATAGCTTCGTCCGGACGATGGATGGTTACATCCTGCCCGTCAAGAATAACGTGCCCGCTGTTTTTGGGTAATTCGCCGAAGATCACCTTAGCAAGTTCGGTGCGACCCGCTCCCACAAGCCCTGCAAACCCCACCACCTCACCGGCGTTGATGCGGAAACTTACATCATCATGCCAGTTGCTTTTTATGTTTTCGACTCGCAGGATTTCACGGTCTGTGCCTGCCTGCTTGCGCTGGAAGACCGATGAAAGCTCGCGCCCAACCATCAGGCGCACGATTTCAGCATCATTCAATTCGGCGGCTGGTTTGACTGCAATCAGGTTTCCGTCACGCAGGATTGCGACGCGGTCACATAGTTGCAAAATCTCTTTAATTCGATGTGACACGTAAATGATCGCCACGCCTTCATCACGCAGACGGCGCACAAGCGCAAAGAGACGATCCACTTCATCGTCTGTTAGTGAGGATGTAGGCTCGTCCAGCGCAAGAACACGCACGCCCGATTTGAGGGCGCGCATAATTTCCACAAGCTGGCGCTGAGCGGAGGAGAGTTCATCGCCGAGCAAATTCATTGGCAGGGCGCTTTCAAATCCATATTCTTTCAGGCTGCCTCGAACCTGTTCGTTGAGACGGGTGCGGTCAAGAAGTCCAAATCGTTTTGGCAATTCACCAACCCAGATGTTCTCAGCCACATCCACCCCGGGAATGATTTCAGGTTCCTGGTAGATGACACGAATTCCAGCCTTGTGGGCAACCTGTGGACTTGAAAATGTAAGCTGCTGCCCGTTCATCGAGAGCGTGCCTGTATCCGGCTGGTAATCACCGTTGATGATTTTCAGGAGCGTTGACTTTCCTGCCCCATTCTCGCCCATGAAAGCAAGAATCTCACCCGGGCGGATGTCGAGCGAAACATCGGTGAGCGCCTGAACATTTGGAAACGCCTTGCTAATGCCGCGTATCTCAAGTGTTCCAGGTTTGACGAGAGGAAGTGGGGGGGGATTGGAAAGCGCTGTTTCAGTCATATTGAAATAACCTTCCCCTGCAATTGTATTGCAGGTATTCCTGAGACCCACACGGTAAATGCGGGTCTCAGGAATATGAGAATCTAATTTACTTGGAGCAGTTTCCTACAGAGATCGGGTCCATTATAGTGCTAAAGTTGGAAGCATCCACGATGGAGGTTGGGGCATAGGAATTGGCGGCGGGAGCTTTGCCGT
>DYPD01000138.1:7899-9278 GCA_020720115.1 Thiomargarita sp.
TCGGGGACGGTGATGGCGATGCCTTTGGCTCCAGCGGAGATGGCGTCATTGACCAGGCTCACGCCGAGGTTCGGGTCAAGCTTGGCGTCGAATTTCTTTGAGTCCGCGCCGAGACCGGCGGCTGTGTCAACGAACGAGGTCTGCAAATCAATGAAGTACTGCTGATCTGCGCTCTTGTTGATCACGACGAAAAGCGGTTTCCCGCTGTCTGACGCAGGTGCGTCAGTGGCAGCAGGGGCGCAAGCGGCGAGCACGAAAGCCGCAAGCAACACAACGGTCAAAAGGTGGTACAGGGTGCGTTTCATTTATCTTTCTCCTTCAAGGTGAAATTGACTTCCTGTCAAATAACGACAGGGTGGAAACGGATTCTTGCATGTGCGCCTGCGAACAGTTTTGAGCGCATTGGCACATTTCCCAACAAACTAAGTTTGTCACAAATGACAATGGAAGTCTTGCAAAATTGGCATTTGTTTTTGGATTATTGGACAAACCGACAGTTGGAATGTAGGGAATGAAAATCATACCAACAAGGTAGTTTTTCAGGAAAAATCTCAATAACGCCCATAGTCGCGGACGGTTTCATACATGGCAAGCAGGTTTTCAATGGGAACCTGGGCTTGAACGTTGTGAATTGGATTGAAGACAAACCCTCCGCCTTTGCCAAATATTCGAAGACGTTCGCGTACCTGAGTGCGCACATCATCCGGGGTGCCAAACGGCAGATCTTTTTGCGTATCCACACCGCCGCCCCAGAACGTAGCCTGATCGCCAAAGCGTGTCTTCAGCACGGTTGGATCCATGTTTGCAGCGGAAGTTTGCACCGGGTTTAAAATGTCAAAGCCAGCCTCGATAATATCGGGAATAATGGGGAGGATGGCGCCGCAGGAGTGAATGAAAGTTTTCCATGTGGTGTTCTGGTGAATCCAATCATTGACACGCTTGTAAAAAGGTTTGTAAAGCGAGCGGAATGCCTTGGGCGAGATAAAGCAGTTGTTTTGCGCCCCGAAATCTGTTCCGCTTACCCAGGCGACTGTGACGCGGTTGCCCACAGCGGCATAGATTTTAGGCAGGTTTTCCAGCGCAATTTCACACTGGCGTTCGAAGACCTCTCTGATGTAGTCCTGGCGGGTGACAGTGCTCATATACCATTCGGTAATATCGCGGATGCCTTTGGGGTTCTTAAGTGTTGGACCGGGAACCAGGGCAATATCGCCGTATGCCATTCCACCCAAGCCCAAAACGATGGCTTTATCGGTTTCTTCGTAGAGTTTCTCCGATTCGGTTTTTAGATAATCCAGTTCATCATCCGGGACTGGACCAAACTCTTCCAGGTTGTCTTCCACGTTTAGGCTGGCGTCGTCAAAAGGCGGCTGGCGCAT
>DYPD01000139.1 GCA_020720115.1 Thiomargarita sp.
AAAATATAAGACTGCGCATCTGGTTAGAATGAGCAGTCTTATACAAGCCAGTAGAGCAAAGGCAGAAAACAGCTTTGAGGTTTGAATTAACCAAAGCGTCCGGTGATGTAGTCTTCCGTTAATTGATGACGCGGGGTATTAAAGATTTGCTCTGTGCTACCCACTTCAATCAAATCACCCAAATGAAAATAGGCAGTGCGCTGAGAAACACGCGCTGCTTGCTGCATAGAGTGAGTTACTATAGCAATGGTGTAGTTTTCACGCAATTCGTCAATCAACTCTTCCACTTTAGCGGTGGCGATAGGATCGAGTGCCGAACAGGGTTCGTCCATTAAGATAACTTCAGGACTCACCGCGATAGTACGGGCAATACACAGACGTTGTTGCTGACCACCAGACAAACCCGTACCTGGCTGTGCTAAACGGTCTTTGACCTCTTCCCATAAACCGGCTTTTCTGAGGCTATGTTCAACCAGATGCTCTAATTCATCTTTGTTTTCCACTAAGCCATGAATGCGGGGTCCGTAGGCGACGTTATCGAAAATGGATTTGGGGAAAGGATTGGGTTTTTGGAACACCATACCGACTTGTGCGCGCAAAGGTACAACATCCATGCTTTTGTCATAGATATTTTCCCCGTCAATAGTGATTGATCCAGTCACACGGCAGCCGTCAATGGTGTCGTTCATACGGTTTAAGCAACGTAAAAAAGTAGATTTGCCGCAACCAGAAGGACCGATCATCGCCAGCACTTCGTTTCTGCCTAAATCTACAGAAACATCCTTAATGGCGTGCTTTTCGTTGTAATAAACATTAACGCCGCGACAAATCATGCGCGGATTTTCTGCTGCGATTTCGCCAACAGTGGTGCGCACGTCGCGTGAAACTGTGGCAGTGGTATGACTGATAGTGCTGACTTGCGCCATTGTATTTTCTGCAAAATCAGCGCCTTCAGCCGCTGCTACACTTACATTTTCCATGATGTTTTCCTCAGTTTAATTTTTTGACGAATCCGCTAAGTTGTTTTAAGAAACGTACCCAGTGTACGCCTCTAATCGCTCGTTACCAACGACGCTCAAAGCGTTTACGCAGAATAACTGCAATGGCATTCATGGCAATCAAGAAACCTAATAACACCATAATCGCGGCTGACGTTTTTTCTACAAAGGCACGTTCTGGACTGTCTGCCCACAAGTAAATTTGTACGGGCAGCACGGTAGCAGGATCAAATGCGCTGCCGGGAATGTCCACAATGAAGGCGACCATTCCGATCATCAGCAAGGGTGCGGTTTCGCCCAGGGCTTGCGCCATACCGATGATAGTTCCCGTCAACATACCAGGCATCGCCAACGGTAATACATGATGGGTGATGGTTTGCATTTTTGATGCGCCAACGCCCAGTGCGGCTTCGCGGATTGAGGGCGGCACGGATTTGAGCGCGGCACGTCCCGCGATGATAATGGTGGGCAAGGTCATGAGTGTGAGCACCAAACCACCGACTAAAGGCGCAGAACGCGGCAGACCAAAGAGGTTAATGAATACCGCCAAACCCAGCAGACCGAACACGATAGAAGGCACTGCCGCGAGGTTGTTGATGTTGACTTCAATAATGTCTGTCCATTTGTTACGCGGGGCAAATTCTTCCAAATAGACGGCTGTCGCTACACCAATGGGAAACGACAACGCTAAGGTAACGAGCAGCGTATAGAAAGAGCCGACTGCTGCACCCCAGATACCTGCCAGTTCTGGCTCGCGGGAGTCACCGCCAGTGAAGAACACCAAATTAAAGCGTTTTTCAATACGCCCTGCATTTTCCAGTTTTTCTACCCAACCTATTTGCTGGTTGTTCATGCGGCGCTCTGATTCAGGCAGGTTGCGGTCAATATGCCCTTTTACCAGCATGTCCACATCGTCATCTGCCGGTACCCAGACAGATTGCGTCGTGCCGATCAGCTCAGGATTTGCCATCACCCTGTTGCGCAATTCATAAGTAGCGCCGCTGCTCACCAGTTTATAAAGCTGGATTTTTTCGGTGCGTCCGGTGACTTCAGGAAAGGCTTGGCGCACGCTCTCTTTGACTAAATTGCCATAGTCGCCGCTGGATAAGGCTTCTGGATCGCGCTTGCCTTGTGGATCAATTTTTTCAGCGGAAAATTCAACGTCCAGTTTGACATAAGTTTGGAAAAATGCGCCGTAACCTTGACTAATGATGCTGACAAATAGCATGACTAAAAACAGCATCCCCAAACTGATCGCCACAATGCCATAAGCACGAAAGCGTTGTTCGCGGGCATAGCGTTTGGCTAATTTCGCTTTCACAATGTCCATCGTGTTCTTTTTAGTGGTTTCATTCATAAATAGATTCCTTGAGATAGAACTAGACCTTGCAGATTTTTAAAAGCGGCAAGGGTTGGGAGATTATTCGTATTGTTCGCGGTATTTGCGCACAATGTGCAACGCGATGATGTTCAAAATCAGGGTCACCGTAAACAGCATCAGACCCAAGGCAAACGCCGCCAGTGTTTTCGCGCTGTCGAATTCTTGGTCGCCAGTCAGCAGGGTGACAATTTGCACCGTGACGGTAGTGACCATTTCCAGCGGATTGAGGGTTAAATTAGCCGACAAACCCGCAGCCATCACTACAATCATGGTTTCACCAATAGCACGCGAGACCGCCAGCAAGATGCCGCCAACAATACCAGGTAAAGCCGCCGGAATAATCACTTGACGAATGGTTTCAGAGCGGGTTGCGCCCAAGCCATAAGCCCCGTCGCGCAAAGATTGCGGCACGGCATTGATGACATCATCCGATAACGAAGAGACGAAAGGAATAATCATAATGCCCATCACCAATCCCGCTGCCAACGCACTTTCGGAAGCGACGGGAATGCCTAGCATAGTCCCTAAATCGCGGATAAAAGGCGCGACGGTCAAGGCGGCAAAGAAGCCATACACAACGGTAGGAATCCCTGCCAAAATTTCCAGCAGCGGTTTAGCAACGGCACGCACGGTTGAGGAGGCATATTCGGACAAATAGATGGCTGACATTAAACCAATCGGCACCGCAACCAGCATGGCAATGAAAGAAATCAACAAAGTCCCAACAAACAAAGGAATCGCGCCAAACGCACCCGAACTACCGACTTGATCGGTACGCATCGCGGTTTGCGGACTCCATTCCAGACCAAACACGAAATCCGTCATGGGAACTTGTTGGAAAAAGCGGATAGATTCAAACAACACCGACATGACAATGCCGATGGTGGTGAAAATCGCTACTGTAGAACACAAGATTAAAAGAATAGTAACGGTTTGTTCTACACTATTGCGTGTGCGCTGTTGTGGGGTAATTCGTTGACGCGCCCAGAGAATGCCCGCAACCGCTAACACTAATGCCAGCACAGTCAGTATCAAGCTGCTGTAGCCCTGCAAGCTTTGGTAATGCGCCGCTGCGTTTTTCATGGTTTCATCAATTTCACCAGAAACAATATTGCCGCTGACCATATTTTGCAGGTTATTCATAAACAAATTGAGTTCTGTTGACGGCAGCGCTTGAATGTCTGATGGCAAACCGCTAATGACCAGACCTTGAATGATAGTATCTTGGAACATCATCCACAGGGCAAACAAAACCAGCGCGGGAATACCGCACCAAAACAAGGTATAGACACCGTAGTAACTGGGCAATGAATGCAGATTGCGGATACGCCCGCCTGCAACGACCAGAGAACGCTGCCGCCCTAGGTAGTAAGCTACTGCGCTTAAAGCGAGTAGAACAATAAGAAGAGGAGTTGCTTGCATAGAGAGAAGGCTCTAAGTTGAAGGTTTAAAACTTGGGTTTGCGCTGTAATGCGATACATCTCACAGCGTTTTAATAATAGGATGAAAGCAATTTATTCACTTAGATTAAAAAAACCAACACCCCTGAAAAGGGGTGTTGATGAGGTTACAACTTGAATTGATAACCACCCATTACATAGACAGCGGAGTCAGATTTTTCGCGTCATCGGCAAATTTCTTACGCTCTTCTGTTGGCATAGGAATCAAGCCTTTATCCGCTAAATAACCTTCATCGCCCCAAGCTTTCTCGCTGGTGTATTCCGCTAAAAATTCTTCAATACCAGGAATCGTACCTATGTGCGCTTTTTTCACATACATGAACAAAGGACGAGAAACTGGATAGCTGCCATCTGCGATAGCGTCAAAGTTCACCAACACGCCATCAATCGTAGAACCCTGTACTTTATCGCTGTTTTGATCTAAGAAACTAAAACCAAAAATGCCTAGCGCATTGGGATTAGCATCCAATTTTTGCACGATCAGGTTATCGTTTTCGCCAGCCTCAATGTAGACACCGTCTTCACGAATAGAATGGCAAATGCGTTTATGATTTTTTTCATTGGTTTTCTTTTCCGCTTTGATAGCATCAATCTTATCGCAACCACCTTCCATTGCTAATTCAACAAAGGCATCACGAGTACCAGAGGTTGGTGGAGGACCTAACACTTCGATTTTGCTGGCAGGCAAAGCGGGATTGATTTCGTTCCACATTTTGTAGGGGTTTTCAATCAACTTAAAGGCTTCGCTACTAGGGTCTGGTACCTCTTTAGCCAGTGCTAAGAATACTTCTTTTAATGACAAAGCAAAAGGCGCAGCTTTTTTAGAATTAGCAATCGCAATTCCGTCATAACCGACTTTAACTTCGATAACATCTTTCACGCCATTGGCTTGGCATTGATCAAATTCAGATTTTTTGATGCGACGCGAAGCACCCGTCATATCAGGATGCTCTACACCAACGCCTGCACAAAACAATTTCATGCCACCGCCCGTACCGGTGGATTCAATTTTAGGGGTTTTGAATTTGCTGGTTTTACCGAACTGCTCGGCAACCACAGTGGTAAAAGGATAAACGGTTGAAGAACCAACGATGTTGATAGCATCGCGTGAAGCGGCGAAAGCACTGGTGCTTAGAATAGTGGATAAAGCAGCAGCTAAAATCACAGATTTTTTCATTAAGAAAACTCCCAAGTTACGTTGCATGGACTCTATTTGGAATTCTGCTTAACCAGCCGTCCTGAACTTGATTGAGCAGCCGGTAGTGTGAAGAAGCGCAAGTGCACCAGAATAAACCCGTACACTGAAAGGTTAAGCACCGTTACACCACAGTATTCCAATCAATAAAACAGGGGCTAATGTAGCGGAAAAGTATGACAGTTTTATGGCATCCCTCAAGGCATTGGGCTTGATTGACGGGCTTTGGCTGAGGCTTCCTTAACGATTCGCCAATCCTTAAATGGCCGCTTGGTTGACGAAAAAAACATTTATGCTGTTGACATCTCCATCATAAGCCAATAGAATCCCCGTTTTTTATTCATCCGAGATTTTTTGGAGCCATCGCTAATGAACACATTTAGCGCAAAACCTCAAGACGTAAAGCGTGACTGGTACGTCATCAATGCCGACGGTTTGGTCTTAGGCCGCCTGGCAACAGAAATCGCCAGACGTCTGCGTGGTAAGCATAAACCCGAATATACGCCGCATGTTGATACGGGTGATTACATCGTTGTGATTAATGCGGAAAAAATCGGTGTTACCGGCAACAAGCGTACCGATAAAATGTATTACAGTCATACCGGCTACCCAGGTGGCATTAAAAGCATCACTTTTGATAAGTTGGTGCAAAAAGCCCCTGAGCAAATCATTGAAAAAGCAGTAAAGGGTATGTTGCCTAGAGGTCCATTGGGACGTGCAATGTTTAAGAAATTAAAAGTGTACGCTGGTGCTGAACATAGACATAGTGCTCAACAACCCATTGCTTTGGAGCTTTAATATGGAACAGTATTACGGAACGGGTCGTCGTAAAAGCTCCAGTGCGCGAGTGTTTCTGCGTCGTGGGGAAGGCAACATTGTGGTTAATGGGCGTCCGTTAGATACCTATTTTGGGCGTGAAACGGCGCGTATGGTGGTTAGACAGCCGCTGGATGTGACCGATCTGCACAATAAATTTGATATTTACGTCACTGTAGAAGGCGGTGGCGGCACGGGGCAATCAGGCGCAATCCGTCATGGTTTAACCCGCGCTTTAATTGCCTATGATGAAACCCTGCGTAGCCCTCTGCGTAAGGCAGGTTTTGTCACTCGTGATGCGCGTGAAGTTGAGCGTAAGAAAGTTGGCTTGCATAAAGCCCGCAAGGCGCCTCAGTATAGCAAGCGTTAATCAGGGGATTTATCCGCAACAAGGGCTGGGATAGGCTATTGTAACAGTTGCTTGTGTGCGGGGGCTTTGTGGTTTTCTGGTTTGTTTGGGAGATCGTCTAGCGGCAGGACTACGGACTCTGACTCCGTTAACCTAGGTTCGAATCCTAGTCTCCCAGCCACTTTAAGTATAGTCGGATTACTGAATCTTTAAAATAAAAGATATATAAAATCATATGCTTAATAATTATAAAAATATAATTATTGAGTAATCCTACTATAAAATAAGGGCTTACAATAGAAAATTGTAAGCCCTTTTTTATCGCAGGGGGTGGGGAAATCAGGCATAATCTGCTCCTGTTTGCGTATCGCTTGGATTAGACAACACTCACCTCAACCTGTCTACACATCGTTCATGCGTAGCCAGACCGAACCTCGGTATAGCGTCTTTTATGCTGCTTACCCGCTATCTTTACCGCGACATTCTCACCACTGTTGCTGCGCTGTTGCTGGTGCTTATTGCTATCTATTTGAGCCACCGTTTTATCCTATTTCTCGCTGAAGCAGGTAGCGGCGGTTTGCCTCTTGAGTTCATTTTTAAGCTTTTGATATTAAAGCTATTATGGACGCTTACCCTATTAGTACCCCTGACCTTTTTTTTGGCGGTACTCTTATCTTTAGGGCGTTTTTACGCGGATAACGAAATCATTGCCCTGCATGCCTGCGGTATAGGCGTGCCTTATTTGCTGCAACGCACTACCCTGCTGGCGTTTTTTCTGGCTATTTGGGTAGCGGTGCTGAGTTTGCTGGTGGCGCCCTGGAGCAAGCAGCAAGAAAATGTGATTTACGAGGAAATCCGCCGTCAGGCAGAAATTTCTGCGGTGACTGCCGGACGTTTTCAGGCTTTTGATGGCGGACGCGGGGCTTTTTATATTGAAGAAATGAATCCTGACACTAAAGCCATGCTCAATGTTTTTGTGGCGCTGGAGCGTGAGGATAAAACCATTTTGTTGTCGTCGGAAAAAGCTTTTCAGCTGGATGAGGGGGAGAGCCAGGGGCGCTATATAGTGATGTTTAACGGCTATCGCTATGATGGAAAACCGGGCAACGCAGCATTCACCAAAACCGCATTTGCCCAGCACGCGGTCTTAATTACCTCGCCACCGACGCATCAAGCGGTGCATTACAAAGCGGTAGATAGCCTGGATTTATGGAACTCCACAGAATCCCGCGCCCGTGCTGAATTGCAAATGCGCTTGTCTGCGCCTTTAAGCCTGTTGTTGCTGGCGCCGTTGGCGGTGTTGCTGTCGCACAATAGTCCGCCGCGTCAGGGGCGTTATCTAAAAATGTTCATTGCTATTTTGATTTATTTTAGTTATCTCAATAGCTTAGAAATTGCGCAAAAATGGATTGAGCAAGACAGCGTATTGCCTTGGGTGGGCATTTGGTGGGTACATGCGGTATTGTTGCTGATTATTGCGAGTTTGTATCTGTATAAACGCCAATAGGCGCCTGAAGGGGAGCTAATGACAACTGAGCCAATCAGCAGGCAGAGCTTTTTGCAATTGCTCGGCTTGTTGCAAATAGTGCCGAGCCGCCTGATCATTGGGGTTACGCTCTAAAATGTTGTGCCATTTCTGCATCGCGGCGCTGAAATCTTTATGCTGATAATCATGCACTGCGTCTTCAAAGCGTTCCTTGGCTTCTAATTTGTTGTGTTTACTGAGGTCGCTTTCGCTCAGGACTTCAAAAAAATCTAGGGCGTCAGTGAGCGTTTTCAGCCGTATGCAGCCCAAATAGCGGTGTGCATAACGCTGGTGTTGTTCAATTTGCTGAAAAAACACATTGGTGCAGACAATCTGTGTACCGTAATGCCGTCCTACCGCTTCAAGCCGCTGTAAGAAATTTACCTGTTCGATATGCAGCAGACTTTGCATCCGTTGCTGATCGCCGACCATGCCCAACATAGCCTGGCTGAAATGTAGGCTGATATTCAAATTCAAGTTTTCTTTTTTTATATCAAACTCTTGAAAGAAATGCGTAGCTTCTCGGTTAAGCATTTTTTGCAGCGCCAACGCCGCTTGCAAAGCATCTTCGGCGCGTTCAGGAAACACTGCCAGTAAGCTATCCGCCGCATAGTGTTCAACAAATCCCTCGTATTGCGTCACCAACGGGTTGACGTGCCCCAACCAGCTATTCAAGAACAAAAAATACTCATGCGGGCTGCGGTGTTCGGCGATTTGAGTGAATCCTGGCGTTTTCAGAAACAACACGCTCAAGGGAGCTTTGCTGTAGTCACCCGCTTGAATTTGCACCAATTTTTGCCGTTCGAGCAAGCGCACCAGCGAATGCGGCACGAAGCTGGCGCAGGCTTCGCTCAATTGATTGAGTGCCGCACTGCGGCGTTCAATTTGGCGTTCCAGCTTGTCGTTTAAGCGCATTAAATTCTCGTTGCTGCGTGACATTTCTCGGTTACGCTGGAATAACTGGTGATTGCTATCCGTTAATTCTTGATTGAGCTGGGCAAGTGTTTGGTAGGTGCTTTCCAGCTTATCATTGGCTTGCGATAAAGCTTGATTGCTGTGCGCTAGTTCCTGATTGGCGTGGGCTAGTTTTTGGTTGGCGCTTTTAAGCTGGCGTTGCAAGCTGCGTAGCATCAGTTGATTGCGCACTCGGAGCAGCACTTCTTCAAGCTGGAAAGGGCGCGGAATATAGTCAGCCGCGCCTGCTTTAAAGGCTTTCACCTTGTCTGCTGCGGTATCCAAACTGCTGATAAAAATAATCGGAATATGGCGCGTGTGTGGCTGGGCTTTTAAATAGGCGCAGACTTCGTAACCGTCCATTTCCGGCATATTA
>DYPD01000023.1 GCA_020720115.1 Thiomargarita sp.
TTCGTGAAGGCGGTCGCACTGTAGGTGCGGGCGTGGTTGCGAAAATTTTCGAGTAAATACAAATATGCCATTAAAAAGGCAGGATTCTTTTTAATGGCATTTTTTTTGCTCTTCGTGTCTTTTATTTTTCTGTATAAAGCTATATACTTTCGCGCTTTATTTTTCTTGGGCTAAAACATGGCAAATCAAAGAATTCGTATTCGCCTCAAGGCTTTTGATCATCGTTTAATTGATCAGTCTGCACGGGAAATAGTAGAAACGGCTCGGAGAACTGGTGCGCAGTTGCGTGGACCTGTTCCTTTGCCAACCAAAAAAGAACGTTACACTGTGTTGATTTCGCCGCATGCAAATAAAGATGCTCGTGATCAGTATGAGCTGAGAACGCATAAACGTTTGCTGGATATTATAGACCCGACGGATAAAACTGTGGATGCGCTGATGAAATTGGATTTGGCGGCTGGGGTTGATGTTCAGATTAAATTGAACTAATTAAATTTATCTGTGATTTTCTGTGTAAAATTTGATATTCAGATGAATTGGGAGTATGAACAATGAGTGTCGGCATGGTTGGTCGTAAGTGTGGCATGACTCGTATTTTTCAGGAAGATGGTTCCTCTGTCCCTGTTACTGTAGTGGAGCTTGGTCCTAATCGGATTACGCAAATCAAAACTCAGGAGCGGGATGGTTATACTGCTGTTCAGGTGACCTGCGGTGCGCGTAAATCTAGTCATGTCAATAAATCTATGGCGGGACATTTGGCTAAAGCTAATGTAGATGCTGGGCGTGGATTTTGGGAGTTTCGTTTGTCCCAAGAAGAGGTTGCGGGTTATGAAGCGGGTGCTGAAATAAAGCTAGATATCTTTGAAGCGGGTAAAAAAGTGGATGTAACCGGCACTTCTAAAGGTAAAGGTTTTGCGGGTGTGATAAAACGCCATCATTTTAGTGCTCAAGATGCTACGCACGGTAATTCTTTGTCCCATCGAGCCCCAGGTTCTATCGGGCAAAACCAGACCCCAGGTCGCGTGTTTAAGGGTAAGAAAATGGCGGGGCAAATGGGTAATGTACGCACCACCACTTTGAATTTAGAAGTTGTTCGGGTGGATGTTGAGCGTAATTTGTTGCTGATTAAGGGTGCTGTTCCTGGTGCGCCAGGTGGCGACGTAGTTGTGCGTCCAGCAGTAAAAGCGAAGTAAGGAGAAAAACAAAATGGAAGTAGCTTTGCAGACGCTTACTGGTGCCGACGGCGCAGGGGTTATAAATGTTTCCGAGCAGATTTTTGCTGTGGATTTTAATCAGGGTTTAGTGCATCAAGCGGTAGTTGCTTATATGGCCGCGGGGCGCTCTGGTACTAAAGCTCAAAAAACGCGCTCACAGGTTAGTGGTAGTACGATTAAGCCTTGGCGGCAAAAAGGTACAGGGCGGGCGCGTGCGGGTAATATACGCAGCCCCCTATGGCGCAGTGGCGGTGTAACTTTCGCAGCAGTGCCGCGTGACTATACGCAGAAGCTTAACAAGAAAATGTACCGAGGTGCATTGCGTTCGATTTTGTCTGAATTATTGCGTCAAGATCGCTTGTTGGTGGTGGATGAGCTTTCCGTGTCGGCGCCTAAAACCCGTGAATTGGCGGCTAAATTGAAAGCCTTGGGTGAAAACTTGAAAGTGCTGCTTGTGACAGAAACTTGGGATGATAATTTGATTCTGGCGTCGCGCAATCTGCGTTCTGTGGCAGTCACTAATGTTATCGGTGTTGATCCTGTAACCTTGGTTTGGGCAGAGAAAGTAGTGATTACTTCATCTGCATTGAAACAGCTTGAGGAGAAATTAGTATGAGTGCTGTTCAAATGATTGATCAAGCGCGTCTTATGCAGATTTTGCTTGCACCTCGTGTATCAGAAAAAACCATAAAAGAGGCTGACAGTAACCGTCATTTTGTTTTCAAAGTGGTGAAAACAGCGAATAAGCAAGAAATTAAACAAGCTGTTGAATTGCTGTTTGAAGTAAAAGTCTCGGCGGTGCGCACTTTGAATGTCAAGGGTAAGCGCAAAATGTTTGGGCGCATCTCAGGCAAGCGTTCTGATTGGAAAAAAGCCTATGTGTGCCTTGAAGAAGGTTACGATATTAATTTTGGCGTAGAATAAACGCAAAATTTATAAGGTTGATTAATTATGGCAGTGGTAAAAGCAAAACCAACTTCAGCGGGACGACGTTTTGTTGTTAAAGTCTCTTCCGATTTACATAAAGGTGAGCCTTATGCACCTTTGTTAGATAGAAAGAATAGATCGGGTGGACGCAACAATACGGGTCGTATAACTGTACGTCATCATGGTGGTGGTCATAAACAGCACTATCGCGTGGTTGACTTTAAACGCAATGATAAAGATGGCATTCCGGCTAAGGTTGAGCGTCTGGAATACGATCCAAATCGTACTGCACATCTGGCTTTATTGCTTTTTGCTGATGGTGAACGCCGTTACATAGTTGCACCTAAAAATGTAAATCCAGGTGACGCTATCATGTCTGGAGATGATGCGCCTATTAAAGCCGGGAATTGCTTGCCGTTGCGCAATATTCCAGTGGGTAGCATGGTGCATTGCGTAGAGTTCAAACCAGGTAAGGGTGCGCAGATTGCGCGTAGTGCAGGCTCTTCTGTGCAAGTAGTTGCGCGTGAAGGTCAATATGCCACCTTACGACTGCGTTCTGGCGAAATGCGCAAAGTGCCTGCTGAGTGCCGCGCAACCATTGGTGAAGTAGGCAATAGTGAGCATAATCTGCGTTCTTTGGGTAAAGCAGGGGCATCACGTTGGCGCGGCATTCGTCCTACAGTGCGCGGGGTGGTCATGAATCCCGTTGATCACCCGCATGGTGGTGGTGAAGGGCGTACTTCTGGTGGGCGTCATCCAGTTTCGCCTTGGGGTTTTCCCACTAAAGGGGCGAAGACCCGTAGCAATAAGCGTACAGATAAGATGATTGTGCGTCGTCGCCAGAAATAAAATATGTAGATGACAGTCCGTATTCCTGTCCTCTCTATCAAGCAAAAGTTTTGAAGGATAAGCTATGCCACGTTCAATTAAGAAAGGACCTTTTGCAGATTTGCATCTGCTAAAGAAAGTTGATGAGGCGCGAGCAAGCAGTAGTAAGAAGCCAATTAAAACTTGGTCTCGCCGTTCCATGATTTTACCGCATATGGTCGGTTTAACTATTGCTGTGCATAATGGTCGTCAGCATGTTCCTGTGTATATTACAGAAAACATGGTTGGGCATAAATTAGGTGAATTTGCTTTAACACGCACCTATCGCGGCCATGCGGCAGATAAAAAATCTAAACGTTAGAGGAATGAGCCGTGGAAGTTTCAGCAACTTATAAATACGCACATATTTCACCGCAAAAATGCCGCTTGGTTATAGATCAGATTCGTGGTGTGGCTGTTGAAGAGGCATTAAATATTCTGACCTTCAGCACGAAAAAAGCTGCGCCTATGGTGAAGAAAGTGCTAGATTCAGCGATTGCCAATGCTGAAAACAATGAAGGCGCGGATATTGATGAACTAAAGGTTGCGCGTGTTTTTGTTAATGAAGGGCCAACCATGAAGCGTATGCGAGCGCGTGCTAAAGGACGTGGGTCTCGCATCCTTAAACGCACCAGTCATATCACTGTAACTGTAGCAGACAGTTAAGGTTAAAGAGTTAAACTTATGGGACAAAAAGTCAATCCAATAGGCATGCGTTTAGGGATCGTTAAAGATTGGTCTTCAAAATGGTATGCAAATAGCCAAGATTATGCGAATTTCTTAAATACCGATATTAAGATTCGTGAATACATCCGCAAAAAACTTGCTCAAGCTTCTGTTAGCGAAATTCGCATTGAACGTCCAGCGCGAAATGCCCGGATTATCATTCATACTGCACGTCCTGGCATTGTTATTGGTAAAAAAGGTGAAGATATTGATAAGTTGCGCAAAGAAGTTTCCTTAATGATGGGAATTCCAGTGCATATCAGTGTCGAAGAAATTCGCAAGCCGGAAGTGGATGCGCATTTAGTTGCCGAAAGCGTTGCCCAGCAATTAGAAAAACGTATCATGTTTCGCCGTGCTATGAAACGTGCTGTGAGTAATGCAATGCGTTTAGGCGCCCAAGGGGTGCGTATTAATGTTGCAGGACGTTTGAATGGTGCAGAGATTGCTCGTACCGAATGGTATCGTGAAGGTCGCGTACCCTTGCATACTCTGCGTGCAGATATTGATTATGGTTTTGCTGAAGCGAACACAACTTACGGAGTCATTGGCGTCAAAGTTTTGATTTTCAAAGGCGAGATTATTGGCAGACCCGAGCAAGAAGTTGCAAAAGAAAAGCCGTCTAAGCCTGAAAAAGGACAATAATCATGTTACAGCCTAAACGTACAAAATTTAGAAAGCAGCACAAAGGGCGTAATCGGGGTTTAGCTCAACGTGGTAGTAAAGTGAGCTTTGGTGAGTTTGGCATGAAAGCGGTTACTCGTGGTCGCATAACTGCTCGACAAATTGAAGCAGGACGCCGTGCAATCAGTCGTCATGTTAAACGTGGCGGAAAGATTTGGATTCGTATTTTTCCTGACAAGCCCATTAGTAAAAAGCCTTTAGAAGTACGTATGGGTAAAGGGAAAGGTAATGTTGAGTACTGGATTGCACAAATTCAGCCAGGTCGTATCTTGTATGAAATTGAAGGTGTATCGGAAGAAATAGCACGCGAAGCCTTTCGTCTGGCGGCGGCTAAAATGCCAGTACAAACCACCTTTACAGTGAGGACGGTGATTTAGCATGAAGGCA
Source organism: Thiomargarita sp. (assembly GCA_020720115.1). GTDB lineage: Bacteria > Pseudomonadota > Gammaproteobacteria > Beggiatoales > Beggiatoaceae > BB31. The sequence goes on from DYPD01000023.1 coordinate 4,803, forward strand.
ATTGAATTAAGAGAAAAAAACCCGGATGAACTGAAGCAAGAATTGCTTAGTTTGCTGCGTGAGCAATTTACCTTGCGTATGCAGAGAGGTGCAGAGCAACTTAATCGCCATCATCAATTAAGAGTGGTAAGACGCAATATTGCGCGAGTTAAAACAATTTTGACTGAAAAAGGTAGTCGAGTATGAGCGAAGAACAACAATTAACGACAACTACCCGCACTCTGATCGGTCGCGTAACGAGTAATAAAATGGATAAAAGCATTACTGTGCTGATTGAGCGCAAGGTAAAGCATCCTCTGTATGGAAAATTTATTAAACGTTCTACAAAATTGCACGCGCATGATGAAGAAAATAGCTGTCAGGAAGGCGATACCGTTGCTATTGAGCAATGTCGCCCAATTTCTAAAACAAAATCCTGGCGGTTGAATAAGATTTTAGAGCGTGCGAAGTAGTTCTTTGTTTGGAAATAGGATGCAAATTGAGTCAATTGCACTGTTTCAGTGTTTGCATGACTATTAGATAACAAAAGCTTCGTCTTATTTCCAAATTCATATAATTTTTGGAGTTTAATCATGATTCAAATGCAGTCCATGTTAGACGCCGCAGATAACAGTGGCGCACGGCGCTTAATGTGCATCAAGGTGCTGGGCGGATCGCATCGCCGCTACGCAAGCATTGGTGACATCATTAAAGTCACAATAAAAGAAGCTGTTCCGCGTGGCAAAGTTAAAAAAGGCGATGTTTATAATGCGGTAATAGTGAGAACTCGCAAAGGGGTGCGTCGTTCCGATGGCTCTTTGATTCGTTTCGACGGCAATGCGGCTGTGTTATTGAATAATCAATTACAACCTATTGGTACTCGTATTTTTGGTCCGGTGACACGCGAACTGAGAAGTGAGCGTTTTATGAAAATCATCTCACTGGCCCCAGAAGTGTTATAGTCGTTAGCAGCGGTGTTTAAGTGAGGGGTTATCATGCGCAGAATTAAAACAGGCGATGATGTGATAATTATCGCAGGCAAAGATAAGGGCAAACAAGGTAAAGTAGTCCGTGTTTTGCAAGAAAATGATCGTGTGGTTGTAGAAAACATCAATTTGGTAAAGCGCCACACTAAAAGCAATCCGATGCTGAATCAACCTGGCGGTATCGTTCAGAAAGAGATGCCTTTGCATGTTTCTAATGTGGCTTTGTTTAATCCAGAAACAGGTAAAGCAGATCGCGTTGGATTCAAAATTCTTGAAGACGGGCGGAAAGTACGTTACTTCAAATCCAATAATGAAGTTGTGGATGTGTGATCATGACCAGGTTAGAAGAACAGTATAAAAGTAATGTTGTACCTCGATTAATGTCTAAGTTTGAATACAAGAGCATTATGCAGGTACCCAAAATCACTAAAGTTACTCTAAACATGGGTTTAGGTGAAGCGGTTGGTGATAAAAAGATTGTTGAAAAAGCTATGGGCGACATGGAAGCTATCGCAGGTCAAAAACCTATTGTATGTTTGGCTCGTAAGTCCGTTGCTGGTTTCAAAATCCGTGAAGGTTGGCCTATCGGCTGTAAAGTGACTTTGCGTCGTGATCGCATGTATGAGTTTTTGGATCGTTTGATCAGTATTGCGATTCCCCGCATTCGTGACTTTCGTGGCTTTTCTGGAAAAGCTTTTGACGGACGTGGTAATTATACGCTGGGTGTGCGTGAGCAAATCATTTTTCCAGAAATTGAATATGATAAAATTGATGCTTTACGCGGTATGGATATTACCATTACCACCAGTGCGCGTACAGATGAAGAAGGTCGTGCGTTGTTAGATGGTTTTAGTTTTCCCTTGAAATAAAGAGCGAGTCTTATGGCGAAACAATCTATGATCAATCGTGATATTAAGCGCACAAAAACTGTAGCCAAATATGCAGTTAAACGTGCAGAACTTAAGAAATCAGTGATTGATATGACCTTAACTGAAGAAGAACGAGAAGCCGCACGGGTAATGTTACAAAAATTACCACGTGATGCTTCTCCTATTCGCCAGCAGAATCGTTGCCGCATAACGGGTAGACCTCATGGTTATTACCGTAAATTTGGTTTGGCGCGCAACAAATTGCGCGAATATACCATGTTAGGCATGGTACCTGGTTTGCGTAAAGCCAGTTGGTAATTTTTAATCTCTTTTAGATACTGAGAGAATTTTTTATAAAAAATTCTTTTAAGTCTGGAGTCTTAATTTATGAGTATGACCGATCCTGTTGCGGATATGCTGACCCGTATTCGCAATGCTCAAGCGGCTAACAAAATTAATGTTAGTATGCCTGCCTCTAAAACCAAAAAAGCCATTGCTTCAGTTTTACTGGAAGAAGGTTATATTTCAGGTTTTGCTATTTCTAAAGATGCTAAACCGGAACTACAGGTTCAATTGAAATATTACCAAGGTAAACCCGTCATTGAGATGCTTAAACGTGTAAGTCGTCCAGGTTTACGTATTTATAAACCCAAGGATGAACTGCCTAAAGTGAGAGGCGGTTTAGGCATTGCAATTATTTCCACTTCCAAAGGACTCATGACTGATCGTGCAGCACGTTCTGCTGGACACGGTGGTGAAATCCTATGCTATGTATTCTGAGGCGATTTCATGTCACGAGTTGCTAAAAACCCAATTACTCTCCCCGCTGGAGTTGAAGTTAAATTAAGCGAACGCCATTTGCATGTTAAAGGTGCAAAAGGAGCGCTTGAACATCAGATTCCTGCTGCGGTGGAGATGAAAATTGAAGAAAATGTTGTTTCTTTTCAAATTCAAGAAAAATATGCTAATGCTAAAGCCTTAGCTGGGACTACCCGAGCTCTAGTCAACAACATGGTGACAGGTGTGAGCCGAGGTTTTGAAAAGAAATTGACGCTCATTGGCGTGGGCTATCGTGCTCAGGTGCAAGGGAAAGAGTTAAATCTAACATTAGGTTTTTCTCATCCAATCAATTTTCCGATCCCTGAAGGTTTGCAAATAGAAACCCCCAGCCAGACCGAAATTATCGTGCGTGGTAGCGATAAACAAGCGGTTGGGCAGGCGGCTGCCAATATTCGTGCTTATCGTCCACCTGAACCCTACAAGGGCAAGGGTGTGCGTTATTCAGACGAGCATGTGGTTCGGAAAGAAGCGAAAAAGAAATAAAGGTTAGCAACTCATGGATAAAAAATCGGCAAGATTGCGCAGGGCACGCCGTACCCGCGAAAAAATTAAGACTCTGGGTGTTAATCGTTTGTGCGTCTATAAAACCCCAAGACATATTTATGCTCAGGTTATCAGTGCTGGTGGCGCTACCGTATTAGCCAGCGCATCCACTTTGGATAAAGAATGTCGAGAACAGATTAAACATGGTGGCAATATGGAAGCTGCCAGTTTAATTGGTAAAGCTATTGCCGAAAAAGCAAAAGCAGCAGGTATTAGCAGTGTTGCTTTTGATCGTTCTGGCTTTAAATATCATGGCTGCATTAAAGCTTTGGCTGATTCAGCGCGTGAAAGCGGCTTGCAATTCTAAGGTGGTTTGAGCATGGCAAATAATAACTTTGATGTACAGACAAAAAGTAGTGACGATTTTATCGAAAAGCTGGTTGCGGTTAATCGTGTCGCTAAAGTGGTTAAAGGCGGTCGTATTTTTAGTTTTAGTGCCTTGACAGTTGTTGGCGATGGTAAAGGTAAGATTGGCTTTGGTTATGGTAAAGCGCGTGAAGTGCCCGCTGCAATTCAAAAAGCAATGGAAGCTGCACGCAAGAACATGAAAAAAGTTCAGTTGAATGGTGATACTCTGCATTATCCTATTACTGCTCAACATGGTGCAGCAAAAGTGTATATGCAGCCCGCTTCTGAAGGTACTGGGATTATTGCTGGCGGTGCAATGCGTGCGGTACTTGAAGTGGTTGGGATACATAACGTACTGGCTAAAACCATTGGTTCTTCTAATCCCATAAATGTAACACGGGCAACCTTAAAAGGTCTTTGGGCAATGTCTGCACCGGAAGGCATCGCTGCAAAACGTGGCAAAACTTTAGAAGAGATTTTAGGGTAATCATGGATAAAAAAATCAAAGTAACCTTAGTGCGTAGCACTAATAAACGCTTAGCAACGCATAAAGCCTGTGTGGCGGGTTTAGGTTTGCGTCGTATGCATCACACGGTTGAAGTGAATGACACGCCTGCTGTGCGTGGCATGATCAACAAAGTCTCTTACTTGTTAAAAGTGGAAGAAAGCTAATCATGCGCTTAAATACTTTACAGCCTGCAGAAGGCTCGAAAACGGCTGCTAGACGTGTTGGACGCGGAATAGGTTCAGGCTTAGGTAAAACCTGTGGTCGCGGTCATAAGGGACAGAAAGCACGCGCTGGTGGTTTTCATAAAATGGGCTTTGAAGGCGGTCAAATGCCTTTACAGCGTCGCTTACCTAAAGTTGGCTTTAGCTCACATATTGCAGAAATTGTTGCTGAAATTCGTTTGCATGAATTAGAAAAGGCTGAGGGTGAATTTATTGATTTATTGGCTTTAAAGAAGGCTAAAATCATTCCTCACCATATTCAGCGTGCAAAGATTATTTGTTCAGGAAAAATAACTAAGTCTTTGAAGATCAAAGGTTTGGCGGTGACTCCTGGAGCGCGGGCGGCAATTGAAGCTGTAGGTGGCAGCATTGAGGACTAATGGCAATTGGAAATTTTTCAGCGGCTAGTGAAGAATTAGGTAAATTCGGTCGCCTGACAGAGCTAAAACAGCGCTTACTTTTTGTTATTGGGGCTATTATCGTTTTTCGTATCGGTACTTTTATTCCTGTACCAGGTATTGACCCAGTGCGTTTAGCTGAACTCGTTGCTCAGCAACGAGGAACTATCTTAGACATGTTTAACATGTTTTCTGGCGGTGCATTGCAGCGTTTCTCGGTATTGGCGCTGGGTATTATGCCGTATATCTCAGCTTCAATTATCATGCAGTTGCTGGCTATTGTTTCCCCTCAATTGGAGCAGCTTAAAAAAGAAGGTGAATCAGGGCGCCGGAAAATTACTCAGTACACCCGCTACGGTACCCTAGTTTTAGCTACTTTCCAAGCAATAGGTATTTCCATTGCCTTAGAAAACCAAAATGTAGTGGTTGAAATCGGTATTGGTTTTAAAGTGACTGCGGCCGTCACCCTGGTAACAGGCACTATGTTTTTAATGTGGTTAGGTGAACAGATTACTGAACGCGGCATAGGCAATGGTATTTCTTTAATCATCTTTGCTGGAATTGTGGCGGGTTTGCCAGGTGCAATTGGCGGCACATTAGAGCTTGCTCGCACTGGACAGATGCATATTTTCACCTTGCTTATTTTATTTGTGCTGATTTTGCTGGTGACCGCATTTGTAGTTTTTGTTGAGCGAGGACAGCGTCGCATTACAGTCAATTACGCTAAGCGCCAGGTTGGACGAAAAATGTATGCAGGGCAAAGTAGCCATTTGCCATTGAAGTTGAATATGTCGGGTGTTATTCCGCCAATTTTCGCTTCTAGCATTATTTTGTTTCCCGCAACCTTAGGCGGTTGGTTTGGTTCTGCAGAAGGTTTAGATTGGTTAAAAGATTTATCGCAAACCTTGTCTCCAGGGCAGCCTTTGTATATTGTTTTTTATGCTTCGGCAATTGTATTTTTTTGCTTTTTCTATACGGCTTTGATTTTTAATCCCAAAGAAACGGCAGACAATTTGAAGAAGTCGGGCGCTTTCATTCCTGGTATTCGTCCGGGTGCGCAAACAGCGCAGTATATTGATGATGTGATGTCGCGCTTGACTTTTGCGGGTGCGATTTATATCACTGCCGTGTGTTTGTTGCCTGAGTTTCTCAATTTACAGTGGAATGTTCCTTTTTATTTTGGCGGAACTTCTTTGTTGATTATTGTCGTAGTAGTGATGGATTTTATGGCGCAAGTCCAGGCACATCTGATGTCTCATCAATATGAAGGCTTGATGAAAAAAGCTAATTTGAAAGGGCATGGACGTAGTCCTATGTTGCGTTAATAGTTGTTTTGCTCCTGTCTTTTTAGGACAGGAGCATAATTGAGCGGAGAGTAAGCAAATGAAAGTGAGAGCCTCGGTTAAGAAAATTTGTCGCAATTGTAGGATTATTCGTCGGAATGGTTCTGTACGGGTAATCTGTAAAGAGCCGCGTCATAAGCAACGCCAAGGTTAATTTTATTGGCAATTTTAACTGCTAGTGTTATAATGCTCGGCTTTTCCAGATTCTTTTGAGTTTGGTTGTTAAGGTTTTATAGTGCTAGGTTAGTCAACTTAAGTAGAGATAAAAATATGGCCCGTATTGCTGGCATCAATATTCCAGTCCACAAGCACGTCGTTATCGGCTTGACGGCAATTTTTGGTATTGGCCCAACTCGAGCGCGTGAGATTTGCAAAAACGTTAATGTAGCACCTGAAACAAAGGTCAAAGATTTATCTGAAGTTGATTTGGATGCTTTGCGTAATGAGGTTGCTAAGTTCACCGTAGAAGGTGATTTGCGTCGTGAAGTTGCAATGAATATTAAGCGTTTGATGGATTTGGGTTGCTATCGCGGTATTCGTCATCGGCGCGGTTTACCTTTGCGCGGTCAGCGTACTCGCACTAATGCGCGTACTCGCAAGGGTCCTCGTAAAATGATTAAGAAATAATGGAGTGACTGTGACTCATGGCTAAGGTTCAAGCCCGCAAAAAAGTTAAAAAGAATGTCTCTGAAGGCATTGTGCATATTCATGCCTCCTTTAATAACACAATTATCACCATTACTGATCGTCAGGGCAATGCTTTGGCGTGGGCAACAGCGGGTGGTAGTGGTTTTCGCGGTTCGCGCAAAAGCACCCCTTTTGCAGCCCAAGTAGCGGCGGAGAAGGCGGGTAGTGTGGTGAAAGATTTCGGTATGAAAAATCTGGAAGTGCGTATTAAAGGTCCTGGTCCTGGTCGGGAATCAGCTGTGCGTGCTTTGAATGCAAATGGTTTTAAAATTACCAGCATTACTGATGTGACTCCGATTCCTCACAACGGTTGTCGTCCTCCTAAACGACGCAGGGTGTAAGAAATGGCAAGATATATAGGACCAAAGTGTAAGCTGAGTCGCCGCGAAGGTACGGATTTATTTCTTAAAAGTCGTAATCGTGCGCTTGATACAAAATGTCAAATGGATAAAACACCAGGACAGCATGGAGACCGGCGTCAGCGTTTATCCGATTATGCAGTTCAGATGCGCGAAAAACAGAAAGTGCGTCGCATTTATGGCATATTAGAAAAACAATTTCGCAATTACTATAAAGAAGCCGTGCGCCATAAGGGTTCTACTGGTGAAAGCTTATTGAGGCTGCTTGAGTGTCGGTTGGATAATGTGGTATATCGTATGGGATTTGGGGTTACTCGTGCCGAGGCACGCCAATTGGTGAGCCATAAAGCCATTGAAGTAAATGGCAAAAGAGTGAATATTGCCTCTTACCAGGTTGCTCCGGGAGATGTGGTTAGTATTGCTGAAAAGAGCCGTAATCAATTGCGTATTAAAGCTTCTTTAGAATCGGCGGATAATTTTGGTTTGCCTGAATGGGTTGATGTGGATGTCAATAAAATGTCAGGTGTCTTTAAGTCTGTGCCAGCACGCGCAGATTTATCGGCTGATATTAATGAGCAGTTGATTGTGGAATTGTACTCAAAATAAGACCTTGCCCTAGGAATGTCTTTGTGTCTTGCGGGTATTATTTTATAACTTTTGACATCCACGAAGAGGGTTTCACTGTATGCAGATTGGTGTTGTTGAGTTGTTAAAACCACGTATTGTTGATGTTAAACAAATTAATGATACTACCGCTAAAGTGACATTGGAACCTTTAGATCGTGGTTTTGGGCATACCTTGGGTAACGCATTGCGCAGGGTTCTTTTATCTTCGTTACCTGGTTCGGCTGTGGTTGAAGTGAAGATCGAAGGCGTTGAACACGAATATACTTCAATTGATGGCGTGCAGGAAGATGTGACGGATATTTTGCTTAACCTAAAAGGTTTAGCTATTCGTGTTTTAGGTAGGCAGTCGGTAGTGCTAAATCTGCGTAAAAAAGGTCCCGGAGCCGTACTCGCATCAGATATTGAATTAGAACATGATGTTGAAATCATTAATCCTAACCATGTCTTGGCGCATTTGAATAAAGCGGGTGAGCTAAACATGCAGCTCAGAATTGGCATGGGGCGCGGCTATCAGCCTGCCAATCTGCGTTTACAAGGTGACGAAGAAACTGAGCAAGTGGGATGGCTGTATCTGGATGCTTCTTTTAGTCCAGTGGTGCGAGTTGCTTATGAAGTGGATAGTGCACGTGTCGAGCAACGCACTAACCTTGATAAGCTTATCATTGAGTTGGAAACCAATGGTACTATTGATCCAGAAACAGCGGTGCGTCACGCGGCAACAGTGTTGCAAGAGCAGCTTTCTGTTATCGTTGAACTTAAAGGCACTGAAGTTGAAGATTCAGTGGATGAAAAAGAAGACGAAATTGATCCCGTGCTCTTGCGTCCTGTAGATGAACTTGAATTAACAGTGCGCTCGGCAAACTGCTTGAAAGCCGAGAGTATTTACTACATCGGTGATTTAATTCAACGCACCGAAACTGAGCTTCTTAAAACCCCTAATTTAGGTAAAAAGTCCTTAAATGAAATTAAGGAAGTTTTGGCTTCTCGCGGTCTGTCTTTGGGCATGAAATTAGAAAATTGGCCGCCGCCAGGCTTGTATGAAGAAAACTCTGTAGGTAACTAAAGAATAGGGACTTATGCAACTGCTCCGCTGTACTTCTCTGTTGTGCATAAAAAGAGAATTGAACTGCTAGAGTTTTTGAAATGCAATTCCACATTCTATAATATCGGAATTAAAGGTAATAACAAATGCGTCATCGTTATGCGGGTAAACACTTAAGTCGCACTTCTAGTCATCGTAAAGCCATGTTTCGCAACATGATTGTTTCTTTGATGCGGCATGAGATGATTAAAACAACAGTAGTTAAAGCGAAAGAACTGCGCCGTTATGCAGAACCTATGATTACTTTGGCTAAAAGCGATAGCGTAGCCAAGCGTCGTTTGGCGTTTAATCGTCTGCGTGACAAAGAAATCGTAAGCAAGTTGTTTGGTGATTTAGGTCCTTTCTATCAGGAGCGTCCAGGTGGCTATATGCGTATCTTGAAATGCGGTTATCGCCCTGGTGACAAAGCCCCTATGGCGATTGTGCAATTGGTTGAACGCATTAATTTTGATGATGTAGACGAGGATGATGATACAGGCTTCGCAGAAGAATAAGTTATTTTAAGCCTAGAGCACAGACTGGTTTACGATAAAAGCCGCTGACAATACAGAAATTGTCAGCGGTTTTTGTTTGGGTTTTCTTCTGAAAATAGGCAAGCTGCATTAAATCATGTTGCTGTATCAAATGCTGTTATTATTTTTGGGCGTAACTTATGAATTGGGTAGATTATGCCATTCTTGCCAGTTTTTTTCTGTCTGCTCTGTGGGGTTGGGTGCAAGGACTGTTGCAAACGGTATTGGCTTTATTGAACTGGTTCGCCGCTACTTTTATTGCTGCGTTCTTTGTGCATGAATTGGCTGTTGTTTTATCCACGTTTTCCCCGATTATTGAAGTGCGCTTATTGCTGGCATTTGTCTTTTTGTTCAGTTTTACTCTGTTATTGACCAGTTGGCTGAATTATCTTTTCATGTACACTTTCCTCAACACACCAATAATCTGGGCAGATTCGGTATTGAGTCTGCTTTTAGGTGGATTAAGGGGTATATTGGTCATTCTGAATTTACTCTTGTTAACCGCCTTAACGCCGCTGGTGCAGACAAGTGGGTGGCAGGCTTCACAGTTGATTCCTTATTTTTCCATTCTGACTCACCAGATCACTGGTTTTCCCTAAACTTAAGCGAGGCGAATTATGTGCGGGATCATTGGCATTGTCGCAAAATCCACTGTAAATCAAGCACTTTATGACGGGCTAACGGTGCTGCAACATCGTGGACAGGATGCTGCGGGCATAGTCACTTGCGCCGATGAACGTCTGTATTTGCGTAAAGATAACGGGCTGGTGCGTGATGTGTTTCACACTCGCCACATGATTCGCTTGCATGGCAACATGGGTATTGGGCATGTGCGCTATCCCACTGCGGGTTGTTCGAGTTCGGCAGAGGCGCAGCCTTTTTATGTTAACTCACCCTATGGTATTGCGCTGGCACACAATGGCAATCTAACGAACGCTGATGTATTGAAAAATGACTTATTTCGTGAAGACTTACGTCACATCAACACGAATTCTGATTCGGAAATTTTGCTGAATGTGTTGGCTCATGAATTACAGCAAGTTGCCAAGCTTAAAATTACTGAACAAGATATTTTCAAAGCAATCAAGGGGGTACACGAGCGTTGTCAGGGGGCTTATGCGGCGGTTGCGATGATTATCGGCTATGGCATAGTGGCGTTTCGTGATCCTCAGGGTATCCGTCCGTTAATTTTCGGCAAGCGAGAAACGCCGCAGGGCAATGAATATATCATGGCATCTGAAAGCGTTGCAGTACGCTCTTTAGGCTTTGAAATCCTGCGCGATGTGTTGCCTGGCGAAGCGATTTTCGTGGATTTAGAGGGGAATTTTCATGCCCAGCAATGTGCAGCAAAACCAGATCATAATCCTTGTATTTTCGAGTATGTCTATTTTGCACGCCCAGATTCCATCATTGACGGCATCTCAGTGTATAAAGCGCGGCAACGCATGGGCAAAGCCTTAGCACGTAAAATTCAGCGTCTCAAATCCAATCACGACATTGATGTAGTGATCCCCATTCCAGACACCAGCCGCACTGCCGCCTTAGAAGTTGCCAAAGAACTCAAGCTCAAGTACCGCGAAGGTTTTGTTAAAAACCGCTATATTCCTCGTACTTTCATCATGCCAGGGCAGGCGATGCGGAAAAAATCTGTGCGCCAGAAGCTCAATGCCATTGATTTGGAATTTAAAGGTAAAAATGTGCTGCTCATTGATGATTCCATTGTGCGTGGCACAACTTCTAAGCAAATCATACAGATGGCACGCGATGCTGGAGCGAAAAAAGTCTATTTTGCCTCCGCCGCACCGCCGGTGCGCTACCCTAACGTGTATGGTATTGATATGCCTTCGGTTAAAGAACTGTTAGCCTATCAGCGTACCGATGAGCAAATTGCTCACATTATCGGCGCTGACTGGTTGATTTATCAGGATTTGGAAGACCTGGTAAAAGCCACTCGCGGCAAGCAAGAGATTGAAAAATTTGATACTTCTTGTTTCAGTGGTGACTATGTAACGGGCACAGTCAGTCAGAAATACTTAAGCGAGCTTGAATATCAGCGTAGTGACGCTGCTAAAGCAGCTAGAGAGAAAGGCGAGAGCGTTGTAGAAGTCATTGAGTTACATAATGCTACTTAAAATTGATTAGGAAACCTTTATGGAACAAGTACCTGGAATCTACATTCTGCTCATTAGTATTCATGGATTAATTCGTGGTCAGAACTTAGAACTAGGCTGCAATGCCGACACGGGCGGACAAACCAAATATGTAGTTGAGCTGGCGCGAGCCTTAGGACAATGCCCCGAGGTAGCGCGAGTAGACCTAATGACGCGCCTTATCGCTGATCCTGCGTATGCAGAAGAGTATGCGCAAGAGATAGAGCCTCTTGATACGGCTGGCAAGGTGCGGATTGTGCGCATTGAATGCGGTGGCACTGAATATATTGCCAAAGAACAACTCTGGGATTATCTCGACTATTTTGCTGATAATGCCTTGGTTTACCTCAAACAACAGCCCTATTTGCCGCATGTGCTACACAGTCATTATGCTGACGCGGGCTATGTCGGTGCGTTGCTGTCGCACCAACTCAGCATACCCCTAATCTATACCGGACATTCCTTGGGGCGCAGCAAACGCAAGCACCTATTGGCCAGCGGAGTCAAAGCAGAAGCCATTGAAACACGCTACAAGATGTCACGCCGCATTGAAGCGGAAGAATACGCACTCAGCGTGGCAGAACGTGTGATTACCAGCACCCGCCAGGAAATCAACGAACAATACGGGCTGTACGATTACAGCCAAGTAGAAAAAATGTTTGTCATTCCACCAGGGGTTGATTTAGAAAAGTTTTCCCCAGCAACCGGCGATGAATTGCACAGCCCCATTGCGCAAGACATTCAACGCTTCTTACGCGACCCCAACAAACCCCTAATACTGGCGCTATTGCGTCCCGATCCGCGCAAAAATATCAGCACCCTGATTGAAGCCTTCGGGGAATCAAAAGACTTACAAGTAGCGGCAAATCTCCTGATTGTGGCTGGCAATCGCGACAATATCCACGAACTAGATAGCACCGCTGAAGAAGTTTTGACCGATCTGCTCATCACTGTTGATCTCTACGATTTATACGGCAAAATCGCCTACCCCAAACACCACAGCGCAGAAGAAGTAGGACTCATTTACCGGCTGGCGGCCTGTTTGGGCGGAGTATTTATCAACCCCGCGCTGACTGAGCCTTTTGGCTTAACCTTACTGGAAGCCGCTGCCAGCGGGCTGCCGATTGTTGCGACTGAAGACGGCGGACCGATAGACATCATTCACAACTGCAACAATGGCTATCTGGTCAATCCCCTGGATAAAGCCGATATTGCCGAAAAATTGCTATCCCTGCTCAACACAAAAGAGCGCACTACACTCGTAGAAAATGGCATCAAAGGCGTAAAACTGCACTATTCCTGGCAAGCTCATGCGCAAACCTACTTGCAATTGGTAAGTTCCTTAATATCCCGCAGTGAACCCCTGATCAGGCTAAGCTTACCCCGCACAGCGCCTAGCCTTGAAGAGGTTAAACAACGCCTACAGCAAAACGAGCAAGCCGTCAATGTAGTATTTTCTTTCGGCCAATACCTAGACATAATTCCCACTCGTGCATCCAAAGGTCTAGCGCTACGCTGGTATGCCGAGCAATGGGACGTGCCCTTAGAACACATCCTAGTCGCAGGCGGCTCAGGGGCGGACGAAGACATGCTACGCGGCAACACTCTAGGCGTAGTAGTAGCCAACCGCCATCATGAAGAACTCTCTGATCTCATTGATCTAAAAGATGTTTATTTCGCCTCACGTCCTTATGCCGCAGGCATTCTTGAGGCTATCCAGCACTATGACTTTTTCAACACCTGCACAGCGCCGCGCCAATGAAACCTTTACTACTCTGCACCGACCTAGATCGCACCCTGTTACCTAATGGCGCAGAGCCAGAATCCCCGCAAGCGCGAGCACATTTTCGTCGTTTAGCCGCACAACCAACCCTTACACTTGCCTATGTCACCGGACGCGATTTAAGCCTTGTTTCTCAAGCCATTGAAAAGTATGAAATTCCTCGCCCAAGTTTTGCCCTAACTGATGTAGGAACAAGCCTCTACCAGACTCAAGCAGAGGGCGCATGGCAGAGATTAACCACCTGGGATACCCTGCTGGCTTCCGCCTGGCACACACAAACCTCGGCACAGATCGCTGATTTACTGGCTGATTTACCCGCTTTACAAATACAAGAAAAAGCCAAACAAGGGCGATTTAAGCTAAGTTTTTATGTAGATTTAGGGCATGACCCTCAAACCCTAATGCAAAAAATCCAAGCGCGTTTAAGAACGAATGCCCTGAAAGCGCAACTTATCTGGAGTCTGGACGAACAGGCCGAGATTGGCTTATTAGACCTATTACCAGAAACCGCCGGAAAACGCCAAGCTATAGAATTTCTGATGCAGCATCTAGGATTTAGCATAGACAACAGCCTGTTTGCAGGTGATAGCGGTAACGATTTAGATGTGCTACTCAGTCCGCTCAAATCCATTTTAGTAGCTAACGCCGCAGCCGAGGTGCGCGAAACCCTCCGTACCCAACACACAAATACCTACTTTGCTCAAGGCGGCTACTTGGGCATGAATGGCTGCTACAGCGCCGGCATTCTGGAAGGCGTAGCACATTATTTTCCTGAATACGCCGCTAATGAACTATAGAAACAATCCGCAGAAGTTTCATAGAATATATTCATTTATACAATTCAATTAACACTCTGGCATAGCACAAGCAACTAAAAACCCAGTTAAACTTGACACCTATCAGTAGGTCAAGCTACGTCCAATCTCCAGCGAGAAGCTCATTATTATGTACGAACAAGTCTCACATTCTTTACTGAATGACATTTTGCTTAAATTGCATCCACAAATTAAACAACAACAGATTCGGCATTTCTACACACGCTTAGGCGCAAACTTCTACACCATTCATTCGCTCTTTAAGTTACTCTATGGCGAGCGAGAAGACTTTGTGCAACAAGCACAATTTCTCGTAGAAACCCTTGCCCGGCGCTATATTGAACGCAGTGATGAACTTAAACAAAAAGACCTAGAACGAGAAAAAGATCATACCTGGTTTCTGAGCCAAAAATGGGTGGGTATGGCCTTATACTCAGATGGCTTTGCGCATAATCTATCTGGATTAAAAAACAAACTCCACTACTTCCAGGAATTAGGGATCAACATGCTGCACATCATGCCCATGTTGAAATGTCCGCAAGGGGAAAGCGACGGTGGCTATGCGGTCAGTGATTTCAAACAAATTGATCCCAGAATTGGGTCTATGGCAGATTTAGCAGAACTTGTTGAAGAATTACAAAAACGAGAAATTTTGCTTACCCTAGATGTAGTGGTCAATCATACTTCAAATGAACATCCCTGGGCACAGCAAGCGCGTATGGGCGATAAAAAATATCAAGATTACTATTATTTATTTGCTACCCGTGAAGTGCCCGATATGTTTGAAGAAAACATGCCCGAAATTTTTCCAGAAACCGCCCCAGGAAACTTTACCTGGGATGAGACCATGCAGAAATGGGTGATGACAGTATTTAATGAATTTCAATGGGACTTAAACTACAACAATCCGGCAGTATTAATTGAAATGTTGGATATTATCCTGTTTTGGGCAAATCAAGGAGCGGATATTGTACGTCTCGACGCGGTGGCTTTTCTCTGGAAAAAAATTGGCAGCACTTGTCAAAATGAACGAGAAGCGCATTTGCTTTTACAATTATTAAAAGATTGTTGTCAGGTTACAGCACCAGGTGTTTTATTTATTGCCGAAGCTATTGTTGCTCCGGTTGAAATCATTAAATATTTTGGTGAAGATGCCATCAATGCCAAAGAATGTGAAATTGCTTATAACGCTACCTTTATGGCACTCTTGTGGGATGCACTAGCAACTAAAAATGCTCGATTAATGTATCAGGGCTTAAAAAGTATTCCAGATAAACTAGATCGTGCGACTTGGTTGAATTATGTAAGGTGTCATGATGATATTGGTTTAGGATTTGATGATAGGGATATAGCGACTGTGGGATACGCTCCCTATGAACACAGGCGCTTCTTATTAGATTATTATACTGGCCGCTATGAAGATTCGGATGCCAGAGGGTATTTGTTTGGGCATAATCCTAAAACTGGCGATGCTAGAATTTCTGGCTCTTTAGCTTCTCTTGCCGGACTTGAGATAGCACTTGAATTAAATGATGCGGATAAAATAGAGGTAGCGATTAAACGTATTTTGTTGCTGCATAGTTTAATCTTGTCTTTTGGTGGTATTCCCTTATTGTATTATGGGGATGAAATAGGCACCTTAAATGATGGTTGTTATTTAGAGGATGCAACTAAAGCAGATGATAGCCGTTGGATGCACCGCCCCATTATTAACTGGGAAAAAGCTGAACGCCGTCACCAAACTGGTACTGTAGAATATCGTTTGTTTTTTTCCTTAAGAAAAATGATTGCAGTGCGTAAGGAAATTCAAGCTTTTTCTGATTTTAATAATCGTAGACTGATTTCCAGCGACAATCCGCATTTATTTCTTTTTTCTCGCTTTGATATACAGCAAGGCGCTGGTAATGTATTGGTGGTGGTAAATTTTGACGCCCGCCCGCAGCATTTGGACCTCAAAGCTTTAGATCAGCATTGTAAGTCATCTTATCGCAGAATTCGTGATTTGTATTCTGGGGATACGCCTGCTTTATTTCAAAATCAATTAGTTATTCCGCCGTATCAGTTTTATTGGTTGACTGATGCTGGCGCCTAATAAAGGGCGTTTGGGACTTTCTGTCTTTTAGCAGCAATATAACAAAGAGAGCCTTGCCATTTGGAAGTTTATATGAGCTATATTTTTGGGACTTGCGATGCAGGAGCTTATTGAAGTAATTGACATGACTGGAGATGATGATAATGACTGAAATACATGATACCTCATCGGAAGTAAAGATGAGCTTGGTGCCTAATGAGGAATTAGAATTGATTTTGCAGGCATTAGAAATGGCACGCCGTAAATGTTCGGATGATCAAATGCGGGTGCAGTTGAATCGTGGGATTGGCGCTATTAAGCGGGCTTTGGATGACGAGCACGAGAATGCAGAGAAATAAAAAAAGCCGAGGTTTTTACGACCTCGGCTTTTTTGTTTTTAGCCAGATTAACGTTTGCGCTTGTTTTGATCTCGCAGGAGTTTTTTGATGTTGTCGTCCACTGGTAAAGAATAATCAGTGGAATAAAGGATGATATTGTTGCGAGCATCTACCACCTTGGCTGTGACATATACAATGTCTTTTGCGGCTGCATAAGTACCTACTATCACTGCTTGGGCATCATGCTCAAAACTCAGATCGCGTAGTTCTCTGGAGAGCATGAATTCTCCACTAGAACCCTGTCCTGGCGCGGGCACAAAAATATCGCTGCGCATTTTTAATTCAATTACTTGATAGCCGCTTTGTGCAAAGCGTGAGCCTACTTGTTCGCCAACCATGCGTCCAAAAGTAGAGGAATAACGCACATCGTCAATGTCTACAAAGCTGGTAACAATTAAGGGATGTTGTTTATCCAAATTGAAATTCAAATGGCTGTTTTCAATTGCGCTTAAAATGCGATCTACTGCGTCATAACTGGCGCGAATCAAATGCGATTGAGTTTTCTCGGTTTTATTCGGATTCACTTTCAGTGGTTCTTCATGCGTATTGTAGTAGGGGCGACTACAAGCCGTCATAGAAAGCACCAGTGCGAGCATGAATAAGGTCTGGATTCGATGGGTTTTCATTTATCTACCACCTTTAAGCTGCGCGTACCTGTTGCATAATGATCTTGGTCGCCGGGATTAATGTAATAAATATCGGAGCGACTGAATACTACGAGATCACCATCTGTGATTGAGGTGCTGATAATGACTTCTGTGCGTGGTTCATAGACGTGCCAACGGTCTTTGTGTTCTAGGGTTTCTACTCGATAGTCCAATAGCATAGGGCGGCAAAAGGTGGCGTTGGTGCAATGGGCGTTGACCGCATCTGGGCTGTTGGTAACGGCGATGCCTTTTTGTATTAGGTGGGAGCGTAATAAATCGTGGAAACTGTGTGCGAAGGGGGTTTCAAAGCCACTGCGCGGGGGATTAATGTACAATACCGGGCGCGTGGGATTGCCCAAGGGTATAGGCGTGGCGCTGGCAACTGACATGGTATCCATGCCAGGTTGGGGCGACAGCCCTAAAGTGGGATCGTTTAGGTTCAGTTCTATAACCTCTGGTGCGTTGTTGCTGGGCTGTTGGCCGGGAGGGGGTAAAGTACCGGGCGGTAAATTAACCAAAGGATCGCTTCCCATAGCGACAGGTTCTATCGGGGTGGGAATGGCTGCGGGCGTGGTTTGGCTAAAACTGTCTGCGTTCCTGCTCGGCAGATGCACCTGGATGTTGCGTGCAACTTGTTCAGCTAGACGGTTCCAGTGATCTGCTGCTTCCATATCGAGTTGATAAGCCTCTGGGCGAATCGTTTCGTAGGGCACCGGGTGATAAGCGCAAGCGCCCATTAAAGCACTCACGACGGCGATGGTTAAAAAATTTCTTTGCATAAAACCCCCTGTATGGGTTGAGTACCTGGAATTGTCCTTGTATTGCGGTTATTTTTCCATATGAAGCAATGATTAATCAAGTTTTCTTGATGTAATTTCTAAATTAAGCTCCAGGCTGGTTAGGTAAAAAACGCGCTTGCGTAAATAGCGGGTTGCGCTGCAATGACTTGATTAATGAGTTGATTATAGAGGGCTGTTTGTGGCTGTAGGGCGATTGGAGTACAGCTTTGCAGCCCGTTCCTGTAATCGCCCGGTGAGCTTTTATAAGCGACTGCATACTATACGCTAACAAATTGTTTTATTTTATTATTTTGGCTCTTTCTTAAGAATCCGCTCTGATGGTGTAGAGCAAAAATACAACATCAGGCAAATATTGAGTATAAGCATGGGCAGCAAAAACCGGATTTTGATTATAGATGATGATCCCATAGCGCGTGCTGCGCTAGAAATGCTGCTAGAAACTGAAAGTTATGAATTAGTATTTGCGGTCAATGGTGAAGAAGGTTGGCAGAAAATTCTGACCTTAAAGCCTGATCTTGTGCTGTTAGATGCGGTGATGCCAGGTGTTGATGGCTTTGCTGTGTGTCAGCGGGTGCGTGCTCACGCGCAGGTGCGCGATCTGCCTATTTTGATGGTCACTTCCTTAGAGGATCAAGACTCACGTTTGAAGGCTTTTGAGGCGGGTACTGATGATATTTTACCTAAACCTTACAATGAGTTAGAGCTAAAAACTCGGGTGCGTAGCATTCTCCGTATGAACCGCTTTCGGCGCTTGTTAGAACAAGCGGAACGGCTCAACCGCCTGGCTAAATATGATGAACTCACTGGGCTGCCTAATCGCGCTTTGTTGCACGAACAGATGACGCAATGGATTACTCATGCAGCCCGCCAGCGTCAGGTTTTTGCAGTGTTTTATCTGGATTTAGATCAGTTTAAGCAAATCAATGAGTTGCTGGGGCAAAATCAAGCGAATGCGCTGCTGCAACAAATCGGGCGACGCTTAAACGAATGTATCGGTGCGGGCGATATGCTGGCGCGTTTGGTGGGCAATGAATTTGTGGTGGTACAAGAAGCCAGAGGGAAATTAGACGAGCAGGAGATTTCCGCAGCGGTTGAAGATTTGCTCAGTGCGATCAATATGCCGGTATTGTTTGGGCTGCACGAATTACGCTTGACCGCCTGTGCCGGGATTGCGCTTTACCCAGCGGATGCTTTGCAAGTAGAAGACTTGCTGAAAAATGCGGAAACCGCCAAAGCCCGCGCTAAAGCACAGGGTAAAAACCAGTACCAGTTTTTCACTGCGCAGATGAATTTTAATCTGATTCAGCGTTTAGCCTTGGAAACTCAACTGCGTTTTGCGCTGGAACATCATGAACTGCGGCTCTTTTATCAACCGCTTATGCTCTTGCAAGCGGCGCATCCCGAGTTGTTGGGCGTTGAGGTTTTGTTGCGCTGGCAGCACCCAGAACGCGGACTGTTGACGCCTGAGCATTTTATTGATGTGGCTGAACAAAGCGGTCTGATTGTTGGCATTGGCGAATGGGTGCTGGAAATGGCGTGTCGCCAAGGCAAAATCTGGCATGATCAAGGGTTGCCGGTGCGCCTGTCGGTGAACACCTCTAGCTTGCAATATCGGCAGATGAGCTGGTTAAATACCGTAGACACGCTGCTCACGCTGACGAATTTTGAGCCGCGTTTTTTGGAATTAGAAATTACCGAAAGCTTGCTAATGGCTCAAGATAAAGAGCAAGACAATCGCATCGTGGTATTGTTGCAGCATTTGCGTGAGCGCGGTATTCGGCTTTCCATAGATGACTTTGGCACTGGCTATTCGGCGCTCAGTTATTTACGGCGTTTCCAGGTAGATACCCTGAAAATTGATAAATCCTTTGTCAGCGAGGTGGCGACCGATCCGAGTGACGCGACGCTGGTGCAAGCGATTATTGCAATGGCGCATGGTTTAGGTTTACAAGTGGTTGCTGAAGGTATCGAAGAAGATGCACAACATGGCTTCTTGAAAAACGCTGGTTGCGATGTAGGACAGGGCTACCTGTTTGGACGCCCGCAACCGGCTGAAGAAATTACGCCCTTTCTACAGAAACATTTTGCCTATCAGAAAGCCCACGAGGTCTCAAGCTTTCCCAATGAACCTGAATAATCCAGTGTCTGCACAGAAACCCAGTTTCCCACCCACCACACATAAAGCAAAAGCAGACTCTGCTTATTGGTTGCTGTTTAGCGAACACTATGTGCTGGTCAACGAGGGGGAATCGCCGACTTTCCCTCAGTGGCACACAGTGCCGTCGGCATTTCCCTTAGAAGCAGTGGAAGAACTCGGCACCTGGCAAGGTTTGCCCTGCTACGCAGCCGCTTTAAGTCGGTCAATTACCGCCCCGCCAGGCATGGTATTTCAGCACTTGCGTAGTCTCATGCGCCTGTGCTCAGAAGCCGAATTTAGGCTGGCGGGGCAGGCGTATCAAGTGCTCTTGTGGGAACGCAATCATCGTTTTTGCGGACATTGCGGCACAGCCCTACAAACCAGCACCAGTGAGCGCGTGCGGCGTTGTCCGCAGTGCAAACTTGAGCATTATCCGCGCATTGCGCCCGCCGTGATTATGCGCATCGCCGAAGGTAAAAAGCTATTGCTCTCGCGTTCTGCGCATTTTCCGCCCGGAATGCGTAGCGTGCAGGCAGGTTTTGTTGAACCTGGAGAAACCTTAGAACAGGCGGTACAGCGCGAAGTGATGGAAGAAGTGGGCTTAAAAATCAAAAATATCCGCTATTTCGGCAGCCAGTCTTGGCCCTTTCCGAGTTCATTAATGATGGCTTTTACGGCGGATTACGCCAGTGGATCGCTGCGTGTGAACTATGCAGAACTTGAAGATGCGGCTTGGTACGATGCTAACCAGTTGCCGCCGCTCCCGCCAGAACGCAGCATTGCTTATCGCTTAATTCAAGACTGGTTGGCGCTTTCTCGCTAATGATCATGGGTGCTGTAAGGATTGCCCCATTCGGTGGTGTATTGAATGCTAAATTCGATCACTGCGCCGGCTAACTGCTGATCAAAATCAAAATGCACCACTTCAGCAGCCGTGTCTTGAATATCGTTGATCAGTGGATCAAGGGTTGTATCTGACAGCATCAATGCGGTTTCCAAATCGCCCAATAAAGCGTTTGCTACGCTGCTAGGGTGGTTGTCACCATTGGTTTCCACTAAACCCTCAATGCGCACTGACAGGGTTTTTACCGTACCGCCAAATTTATTGCGTTCGCGCATTTCTGCCTGCTCCCAAATAGAAATAGCCGGCACCACACGCTGCTCCAACACCGGCACACTGCGGTACACATTGCCCATGCCAATTTCGGTGTTATAGCCATTTGCTAGGGTGATGGTTTCTAGTTGCGCCATGAGGCGCTCAACTATTTGTTCGCGGATGGTATTCATAGCCAGTGTTTATAAAGCTTCCGTAGCAAAATCTGCCAAGCGTGAACGCTCGCCGCGCTGTAGCGTGATGTGTCCACTGTATGCCCAGGGTTTGAAACGATCCACCACATAGGTTAAGCCAGACGTGGTTTCACTCAAATAGGGCGTGTCAATTTGCCCGATGTTGCCCAAGCAGACGATTTTGGTGCCGGGTCCGGCGCGGGTGATCAGGGTTTTCATTTGCTTAGAGGTGAGGTTTTGTGCTTCGTCTAAGATGATGTAACGGTTCAAAAAAGTACGTCCGCGCATGAAATTGAGTGAGCGGATTTTGATGCGCGTGTGCAACAGATCGGCGGTAGCGGCGCGTCCCCATTCCCCGCTCATGTTGCTGACCGGGTTGAGCACTTCCAGGTTGTCCATCAAAGCGCCCATCCAGGGCGTCATCTTTTCTTCTTCCGTACCTGGCAAAAAGCCGATGTCGTCTCCAATGGGCACGGTAACGCGAGTAACTATGATCTCTCGGTAACGCTGTTCGTCTAGGGTTTGGCTTAAACCGGCGGCGAGTGCCATCAGTGTTTTGCCACTGCCAGCGATCCCGACTAGAGAAACAAAATCAATGTCAGGATTGAGCAGCAAATTGAGGGCAAAATTTTGTTCGCGGTTGCGTGCGGTAATGCCCCATACGCTGTGGTGATGATTGTAGTAATCGCGTGCCAATTGAAAGGTTGCCCAGTCATTGCCGCACTCTTTAACAATCCCGACAAAGCCGTTTTTGCCTTCGCTGTAAATGCACTGATTGGGATACCAACCACTGACATCATTACCCTGCACCTTGTAATAGGTGTGTTTTTGATCTTGCCAGGATTCCAGGTTGTTGCTATGGGTTTCCCAGAAATTATCTTCTAGTTGCAACAAGCCGGAATACAGCAAATCTACATCATCCAACACCTTGTCGTTAAAATAGTCTTCGGCATGAATACCCAGCGCATGTGCTTTGATGCGCAAATTAATGTCTTTAGAAACCAGCGTAACCCGCTCGGCATGGAGCTTTTGCTGCACCATTGCGGTGTTAAGGATGCTGTTATCGGGCTTATTTCCTGGCAGATTGCTAGGCAATATGTCTTCAAACATCTGGGTTTGAAAAAATAAGCGCCCACTACATTCAACTTGCGTATGCGCTAAGGTATTGAGCGGTAATCCGTGTTCTAGTTCTTCATTATGATGTTCAATTAAATCATTAAGAAAGCGCGTGACCTGACGCACATTGCGAGCTACTTCAGAAGTACCCTTTTTACCATTATCCAATTCCTCTAAAACCACCATAGGCAGGTAAATATCATGTTCCTGAAAACGGAAAATGGCGGTAGGATCGTGCATCAACACATTGGTGTCTAAAACTAATAGGCGTTTTTTATTCGGCATACTGATGTGTCCCTCTGTAAAGTTAAATCAACTTAAAACAAGTTTTGTGGATCAATATCGAGCGACCATTTCACTTGCTTAGCTATGGGTAATTCATTGAGTAACCAGAGCCAATGTTGCAAGAGTGCGTGTAAATGCCCGCGCTGTGCGGCTTGGCACAAAAGCTGGGCGCGGTGAAAATTGGCGCGACGCTCTAATGGAGCGGGAATGGGTCCGAAAATTTCTACATTCGCCAAATGCTGTTGTTCAATCTGGCTTTCAGCGACAGCGCGTGCTTGTTTTAAAAAGCCAGTTAAATCAGCTTCTTGCTTTGCTTCTGCGCGCAACAATGCAAGATAGGTGTAAGGTGGCAGGGCGGCTTGTTCGCGCTCTTGCAGGGCGTGCTCGGCAAAGCCACCGTAGCCCTGCTCCAGCAACGCGCAGAGCAAGGGGTGCTGTGGATGATAGGTTTGTAGCAAGACTTCGCCAGGCAATTGTGCGCGTCCGGCGCGTCCGGCGACTTGTAGCAAGCCCTGCGCGAGCCGCTCGCTGGCACGAAAATCCACGCCAAACAAGCCGCCATCTAAATTGACCACACCCACCAGCGTGACCTTGGGAAAATGATGTCCTTTGGTCAGCATTTGTGTGCCGACCAGAATATCCACTTCGCCTTCATGCACCTGCTCTAACATCTGCTGCATGGCGTGCTTGCGCTTGGTGCTGTCGCTGTCCATGCGCAAAATCCGTGCGGTTGGAAATTGCCCGCGTAGCGCCTGCTCGACGCGCTCAGTGCCGTATCCCAAACGGCGCAGGTCGGGCGACTGGCACTGTGGACACACCCTCGGTAGGCTTTGGCTTGCGCCGCAGTGGTGACAATGCAGGCGTTCGTCTTGATCGTGGTAGGTTTGGTGTGCGGCGCAATGGCGGCAGGTCGCCACCCAGCCGCAAGTATGGCACATCAAAGTGGGAGCAAAACCACGCCTATTGATATACACAAGGCTTTGTTGCTGGATTTCCAACCGCGTTTGCAGGGCTTTAAGCAAAGGCTGCGATAAACCCTCTTGCGGCGGGTGTTGGCGCAAATCAATCAGGCGAAAAGTCGGCGGACGCGCTGCGCCAGCGCGTTCGGGTAAAGGCAAATTTTGGTAACGCCCGTTACGCACGTTAAGCAGACTGTCAAGTGCGGGCGTGGCGCTACCTAACAGCACTGGCACAGCGGCAAAATGCCCGCGCATCAGGGTTAAATCCCGCGCCGAATACTGAAAGCCCGCTTGCTGTTTGTAGGAAGCATCATGCTCTTCGTCCACAATGAACACGCCAGGCTTTGCCAGCGGCGTCCAAGCAGCGGAGCGTGTGCCAATGACGATAGGCGCGATGCCTTGTGCTGCCAGCAGCCAGGCGGCGAGCCGCTCATGGTCAGTGAGTTTGGAGTGCAACACCGCTATCGGGCAGGCGAAGCGGCGCTCAAAGCGCGACAGCATTTGCGGCGTTAGGTTGATTTCCGGTACCAGCACCAGGGCTTGTCGCCCTTGTTCTATAACGGTTTGAATAATCTGTAAATAAACTTCGGTTTTGCCGCTGCCGGTGACGCCATCCAGCAAAAAAGCGCGAAACCCTGACAAGTGCCCACACACGGCTTGCACAGCGGCGTTTTGTGCCGCGTTCAGTGCCAACGGCGGCTGTGGACTGGGGTTAAAAACGAAAGGTTTATCAATGCGGCTAGGGGTAATCCAGGCTTTTTCATGCAGTTTTTTTAAGGTCGCGTGGCTGTGTGGAAAATGCTGGTTTAGATTCGCCTGTGTCGCAGCCTGTTCTGGGCATTGGCGCAAAAAATCTAACAGTGCCAATTGCTTATGCGCCCGCTTTGGCAAGCTGGCTAAATCTAATTCGCGCCCCGCATCGCTCAACGCCCAGCCTGGCAGCGTTGGCAATTGCGCCGCCGCGCCCTGATTGAGCAACGCGGGCAGTGCTGTTTGTAGCACTCGCCCGACGGGATAATGGTAATAACCCGCCGCCCAGCGCAACAGTCGCAATACATCCGCAGTCAACAAGGGAGCGTCATCAAGCACCGCATAAGCCGCTTTGAGCTGCGCTGTCGGCACATCGCTGTGATCGCGCACGTCCAACAATAAACCCAATATCCCGTCAGGGCGTGCTTGCGTAGCTGTTGGCAACTGAAAACCGGGTAAGTGTTCAATCTGTCCGCTGTTTTTGTCTGGCGGTGCAACTCGCTTGCGTTTACCAAACGGCAGCCACAGCCGCACACCCGGCTGCAAAGCAGCCGGCGGCGTATTGGCAGGCGGCAAATAATCAAATAAACGCGGCAAGGGACAAGCCACAATGACCTGTAAAATCAAGCTATTCATTCGCAAAAAGGGGAAAAAGCGCAGTGGAAAAGCGGAGGATTTTAACAGTTTCTTGCCGCGAACGCGGCGGGGAGAAAAAGATTAGCGCAGAGGTTTTCGGGCTAAACGTTTGGGTTGTGGTAGAGACTAAGATTTGAGCGGTAAAAAAATGCCCTGCTGAATTGGCAGGGCATTGAGCCGACTCTTCACCAGCGGGGGCTGGTTATTTGATTTTGGCTTCTTTGTATTCCACATGCTTACGCACCACCGGATCGTACTTGCGAAAAGACAGCTTATCCGGGGTGGTACGTTTGTTTTTGGTGGTCGTGTAGAAGTGACCTGTGCCAGCAGTGGACACTAATTTGATTTTGTCTCTCATATTGAGTGCTCCTTAAAATTTTTCACCACGAGTACGCAGATCAACCAGCACTTGATCAATGCCGAGTTTATCAATGATGCGCAAGCCTTTAGTTGAGATGCGCAGTTTGACCCAACGGTTTTCACTGGCAACCCAGAAACGGTGAGTGTGTAAATTAGGCAAAAATTTACGCCGCGTTTTGTTGTTTGCATGGGAAACATTATTACCTGATATGGTATGTTTTCCAGTGATTTGACACACTCTGGACATGTTAAATAACTCCTTGACAATATAGTGCTGTATTCGAGCAGGCTATGATTCTTGTGATTCTAAAGTAATCTAATCTATAGCCAGAAAAAACCAGGCATTATAGGTGAAAAGTTGAAAGCTAGGCAAGTCCTTAGCGCGATTTTTTGGGTTTTTTCTAGCAAACACGCTTGAAAATATTGCACTACTTCAAGTACAATTATCGCTTTTTTTACCACGACAAGAACTTTTCCCTTGAGGAAAACGGAGCAATCCTTATGTATGCAGTGATTAAAGCAGGTGGCAAGCAGTATACGGTGCGTGAAGGCGACCTGTTAAAAGTTGAAAAAATGGAAGTCGGCGAAGACGAGGTTATCGAGTTTGATGTGCTGATGTTGGGCGGCGAAGCGGGTGTGCAAGTGGGCACGCCTTTGGTGGCTGGGGCTAAAGTGACTGCCACTGTTGCTGGGCAGGGGCGTTTACCGAAAGTGACCATCATCAAATTCCGTCGGCGCAAGCACTATCGTAAACAAATGGGGCATCGCCAATATTTTACTGAATTAAAAATCACTGGCATTAGTGCCGCTTAAGTCGAGGAGAATGACACATGGCTCACAAGAAAGCAGGTGGTAGTAGCCGCAACGGACGTGATTCCGAATCCAAACGTTTGGGCGTGAAACGCTTTGGCGGTCAAGAAGTGTTGGCAGGCAATATTCTGATTCGCCAGCGCGGTACTCGTTACCACCCCGGCGTGAATGTTGGTTTAGGACGCGATCACACGCTCTTTGCGCTCAAAGACGGCGTGGTTAAGTTTGAAATCAAAGGCGCACAAAATCGCCAATTCGTCAGCGTTGAAAGTATTGAAGAAGCGTCTGCTTAAAGCCGACAACAGCCGCTAAAAAAGCCTCCGGGTTGCATAATCTGGAGGCTTTTTTGTTGGTGTTGTACGGCTATTCGCGTAAGTTGTAGCCGGATTCTAAAATACGCAGGCAGAAAATGCTGGTGAGTATGAGGGCGACGCTGATGATACTGAAACTCAGCACGACTGAAGCATCAGAAATACCGAGAAAGCCGTAACGAAAACCGTCTATCATATAGAAAAATGGATTGTAGTAGGATAAATCAGTCCACAGCGGCGGCAAGTCTTCAATCGAGTAAAATACCCCGCTGAGAAATGTCAGCGGCAAAATCACGAAGTTTTGAAAAGCCGCGATATGATCCCATTTGTCCGCCCAGATAGCGGCAATTAAACCCAAAGCGCCGAGCAGGGCGCTGCCTAAGATGGAAAAAAGTAAAATTAACCAAGGATGTTGCACCGGCACTGCAACAAAAAACAAGGCAGCAAGCCACACAGCAGCACCCACAGCCAAGCCGCGCACTACTGAAGCAGCTACATAGGCAAGAAAAAACTCCAAACCTGACAGCGGCGCTAACAGCACAAACAGGACATTACCGTTTTGGCGGGCTTGAAAGAGGCTAGAGGAAGTGTTGGAAAAAGCGTTTTGCAACACGGATAAAATGACCAAACCCGGCACTAAAAACTGGGTATAGCTCACGCCCGCATAGACTTCGACATGCTTGGACAACACAGAAGAAAAAATCAACAAATACAAGAGCACAGTGATCATGGGCGTGAGCACTGTCTGGGTCAGCACCTTCATAAAACGCCAGACTTCTTTGGCAAATAGTGTATAAAAACCGTAAAAATTGAAGCGGGTACTGAGGTGGGGCGACATGAAATTATCCTTGCATTGAGAATCGCTAAATGATTTGCTAATTTATGCGGTTTTGCATTGAGCAGGCAATCCCGCCTGCATCTTTCCTTTTTCTAACGGTATTCGGCTTAATCCCTCATGACGCGCTATATTTTTATCACTGGTGGTGTTGTTTCTTCGCTTGGCAAAGGCATTGCGGCGGCTTCGTTGGCTTCCATTTTAGAAGCCAGAGGGCTGAAAGTCACACTGATCAAGCTCGATCCTTATATTAATGTTGACCCAGGTACTATGAGTCCGTTTCAACATGGCGAAGTTTTTGTAACAGACGACGGTGCGGAAACTGATTTAGATTTAGGGCATTACGAACGTTTTGTGCGTGCTCGTATGAGTCAGGCAAACAACTGTACCACCGGACGCATTTACGAAGAAGTGATTCGCAAAGAAAGACGCGGCGACTATTTAGGTGCGACCGTGCAAGTGATCCCACACATCACCGACCAGATTAAGCTTGAAATCCACAAACTAGACAGCGGCAATTACGATGTGGTGATGGTAGAAATCGGCGGTACGGTGGGCGACATTGAATCCCTGCCGTTTCTCGAAGCCATCCGGCAAATGGGCTTGGAACTTGGACACCAACGCACACTCTTTATCCACCTCACGCTGGTGCCTTTTATTGCCACCAGCGGCGAAATGAAAACCAAGCCAACCCAGCATTCCGTCAAAGAACTGCGCTCCATTGGCATCCAGCCGGATATATTGCTGTGTCGTTCGACTTTACCGCTGCCCGAAGGTGAGCGGCGCAAAGTGGCGCTCTTTACCAATGTTGAAGAACGCGCCGTGTTTTCAGTGATTGATGCCGACACCATTTATCGCATCCCGCACATGCTACACCAGCAAGGCTTGGATCAGATTGCGTGCGAAAAACTGCACATCAGCACCCCAGCCGCAAACCTCAGTGAATGGGATAAGGTGTTGGAATCCTTAGATAATCCTCAGGGCGCTGTGACTGTGGTCATGGTCGGCAAATACACAGACTTAACCGACGCTTACAAATCCCTGTCTGAAGCCTTAGTTCATGCCGGTATTCAAACGCACACCCAAGTCAAAATTCGCTATGTGGACTCCGAAGCCCTCACCCTCAACAACACAGGCGCCTTGCAAGGTGCAGACGCTATCCTAGTGCCAGGGGGATTTGGCGAGCGCGGCATTGAAGGCAAAATCGCCGCAGCGCATCATGCGCGGCGGCAT
Source organism: Thiomargarita sp. (assembly GCA_020720115.1). Classification (GTDB taxonomy): domain Bacteria; phylum Pseudomonadota; class Gammaproteobacteria; order Beggiatoales; family Beggiatoaceae; genus BB31. Next base: position 33,508 of record DYPD01000023.1, read on the forward strand.
AAAGTGCCTTATTTGGGTATTTGTTTAGGAATGCAGGTCGCGGTCATTGAATTTGCCCGCCATGTTGCCGGTTTAGAAAACGCACACAGCAGCGAGTTTAACAGCAACACACCGCATCCAGTGGTGGCGTTGATTACCGAGTGGCAAACCCATGACGGCAATACCGAACGGCGCAGTGAGCAATCTGATTTAGGCGGCAGTATGAGATTGGGGGCGCAGCCTTGTCACTTGCTGCCAGGAACGCACAGTTATCGGCTTTATGCACGCGGCGCAATTTTGGAACGCCACCGCCACCGCTACGAGTTTAACAATCGCTACATCACTCGCCTGCGCGATGCTGGATTAGTGTTGGCTGGCATGTCTGCCGATGGCAAGTTAGTGGAAATGATCGAATTACCCACGTCAGTGCATCCTTGGTTTGTGGCGTGCCAATTTCATCCAGAATTTACTTCCACGCCCCGCGACGGGCATCCGCTGTTCAGCGGCTTTGTGCAAGCCGCCCGCACGCAAGCGGGGCTTTAGTAAAACCAGGGTTTGCAGCAAGCAAACCCTAATCATCCCGCCCACCGTTGGGATACACAAAATCCAGCAAATCTTCGGCGATTTGCTGCAACATTTGCGTATTGACAGTCTCGCTGTGCGGCAGGTAATCGCGCACAAAAATCAGTTTCAGTTCCGCTTGCGCCTGATGGGGTTCAAATAAGCAGTGCATAATCGCCCAGCTTTCCATAAAAATTGACCAGTCGGGATATTCCACATTGTCTGGCACATCGGGATCAAAGTGACTGAAATCGCCCGCCCAATTCAAGCGCAATTGCAAATTTACCTGCAACATTTCCGGCAATGCCCGCAATAGACCAGCAACATCCTCCTCAAGGCTGTCAGCCCAACTGCTCAGGCTTTCCCCCCAAGTCGCACCCTGCCACACAGGATTATTACTCTGCGGCGCATACAGCAGCCCCAAACGGTAACGCAGCAATCCCCGCGCATTGTTGGGTTGCGGGTTCAGCGCCAAGCTCAAACAAATATCATAAAGCAAGCCTTGTAGCGGCTCACGGATGCTGTGTAGGCTGTCGGGAATCTGTGCGGCGAGCGCCTGGCTACGTTCCGTCACTTGTAGGCAAGCTTGCAGGGCTTCACTGGCTTCGCTAAACCAATCCAGTTGTGCTCGTTCCCACTGCGCCCGTAAAATCAGCATGGCTTGTTGGTGACACTGGGTGAGGGTTGCTAAACTGTGTGTAGCGAGAAATGTTTGCCAACTATCAAGACAAAACTGGCGCTGCCAGCGGCGATTCAGACGGGCTTCGGGGCGTGCCTGTAGCAGCAGTTGCAGGCATAAGTAGGGCATCAGACGCGGCTCAAGCGCGTTGTATAAGTCTTCGGTTTTTAAGTAAAAATCACGGATAAAGCTAAACCGTTGCACGGCTGCGATGAGCACTTCAAAAGAGTCGCTGAAATGATGTACCAGGGGATCATCACAATAATCAGCAAACAAGCGATCCAACTTGAGTAGCACTAATTCCCACAAACGCTGTGAAGCGGCGTAAGGCAACACCAATTCATGTACGAAAGAGTGCAGCAATTCTAATTCGAGTCCCAAGCGCGTGCTGCTACGTTTTTCTACCCAGTCTTGCAACCACTGCAACAGGCTCAGTTCTAACTCGTCTAAATCCAGCGCTTCTTGCCCTGGCTCATTGATGTCCAGATGGGTATGGCGCAATTCAATAAAAATGCTGCGCGTCAGTTCCGCCCCTTCCTGTTCAATCGCATGGGTATAGCTGTGGTAATACAGGCAATCCAGCGCCGCTTCCCAATGCTGTTGACACCAAATGTAATCTTGCGCTGCGAGTAAATAGCGTAACTGTTGCAACAGTGCCGAGCCGCATTGCCAGCAGACTTCATAAGTGCAAACAGATACTTGGCTCTGCTGCCATTGTAGGAGTTGTTCTGCTTGCCCGTTTAAGCAAAGCGGGTGAAACAAAGCGTAAAAAGTTTCTGCGCTTTGCATCGGGAGATTAAAGCGGTTGGTGATGTCGCGTAATGCGGGTAGACAAGTCGCCTGATGCGTGGCTAATTGAGCGTCTAGGCTGCGCAACCGATGCGCAACCCAAGGCGAAGGATGCTGGCATTCGCATACCAGCGCACAGTAAGGATTAAATTGAACCTGGAGCATAGGAGGAGAATCTATCTTGGGAAAAGGCTTTTATCTAAGCTGCTGCTGGCGGCGTTCTTATCCGATTTATGAATAGGAACACTCTAGCAGAATATACGCTTTTATTGACAAAAATTTTAAGCCTTACCCGCGTAAGCTTTTACATCAGGTGCTCAAGAGCGCAACGGGTTTTCCTATGCTGTTGCCGCCGCCTGCTCCTTAGCTGCTTTCGCGGCTTTTTCGGCTTTTTTGCGCTCGGCTTCTGCTTTGCGCTGGGCAGCCGCCGCTTCTTTAGCGAGTTTTTCCCGTTCTAAACGCTGCTTGTGTAACTCCACCAGCTTGCGATTTTCTTCGGCTTTATGTTTAGCTTGCTGGCGCGCCGCCAATTCGCCTTTGGCGTAGTTGAAATACTGCACCAGCGGAATATGGGCGGGACACACATAAGAGCAGCAACCACAGGCGACGCAATCCACCAAACCAAATTCGACTACCTTGTCCAGATTGCCGGTTTTTGCGTGTGCCGCCATTTGCAACGGCAATAAACCACAGGGACAAGCCCGCACACAAGCGCCACAACGAATACAGGGCGTGACTTGCTGCGGTTGGGTTTCGGCTTGCGTGAGCGCAATAATGCCGCTCGTACCCTTAACGACGGGCACATGCAGCCCTGGCATCAGTTGCCCCATCATGGGACCGCCCATCAGGATACGCGCTGGCGCTTCGTGCAAACCGCCGCAAAATTCAATCACATCCTGCAAAGGCGTGCCTATCAATACCTCAACATTCTGCGGATTTTTCACCGCGCCGCCGCCGACGGTGACAACGCGAGAAATCAACGGGTTAGCATAACGTGCGGCGTGATGAATAGCGTAAGCTGTGCCCATGTTATGCACCAGCACGCCTATGTCAGCACCCAAACCGCCCGCTGGCACTTCCATGCCGGTAACGGTCTGAATCATGTGCTTTTCCGATCCCATCGGATAACACGCAGGCACTTGAACTGCTTGAATATTTGCAAAATCTTGACAGGCTTCTTGCAGCGCCGCCAATGCCTCTGGCTTATTGTCTTCCACCACCAAATAAGCGCGTTTAGCTTTAATGGTATGCAGAATAATGCGCACGCCATCCACAATGTTTTGCGGCTGTTCGCGCATCAAGCGGTCATCGCAGGTTAAATAGGGTTCGCATTCGCCGCCGTTGAGAATCAAGGTATGAATCTCGTTGCGGGCGCTGAGTTTGAGCTTCACCGCCGAAGGAAAAGTTGCCCCACCCATGCCGACAATCCCCGCATTGCCCACGCGAGTGGCAATTTCTTGCGGCGTCATAGAGAGCGCATCAAGCGGGCTTTCTGTTTCTTCCAACCAACGATCTGCCCCGTCGGTTGCTATGACCACAGTCAACACCGGCAAACCGGAAGGATGGGGCGCGGTATGCTCGGTAATTTCCAGCACAGCGCCAGAGCTGGGCGCATGGACGGGCGCTGAAATCATGCCCTGACTATGTGCCAGCAATTGCCCCTTCAACACCTTATCGCCCACCTGCACTTCTGGCTTAGCGGGCGCACCTATGTGCTGTTGTAAGGGTACATACAGGCGCTTAGGCAACGGCATTTTGACGCTCGGTTTGCCATTGGTTGGGGCTTTCTGGTCTGCCGGATGCACTCCGCCGCGAAATTGGAACAGTTGCATACCTTTAATTCCTCTAAGCCGCCAACGGCAATGCGGGTTTATCCCAATGCCAGGTCTTCAGGGTCACTTGCACCGGGTGCATTTGCAAGCACTCAGTCGGGCAAATCTCTATGCAAGCTTCACAGCCCGTACAGGCGTCTTGAATCACCGCATGAACTTGCTTCAAAGCCCCGATAATCGCATCTGTCGGGCATTTTTTCAGACAACGCGCACAGCCAATGCAATTATTTTCATCCACTTGCGCAAGCCTTGGCTGCGCCTCTTCAACCTGGGATAAATCCAAGGAAATATTCAACAATTCGGCAATTTCTTGGGCTAATACTTTCCCTCCTGGCGGACAACAGGTTGGCGCAACCTCACGATTGACAATGGCTTCCGCAGCCGGATTACAACCCGGATAGCCACACTGCCCACAATTAGACCCAGGCATCAGCACAATCACTTGTTCTACCAAAGGATTTTGCTCCACCTTAAAAAATTTCGCCGCGTAGCCCAGCGCAAAGCCCAGGGTCGTGCCCAGGATGCCCAGACAAAAAATCGCTGCAAACACCACTTCTGTTTGTAAGACCATTGCGCTGACTCCTTGTATTTTAAGAGAATTTCAACCCACTGAAACCAATAAACGCCATAGACAACAAGCCCGCCGTGATAAACGCGATAGGTGTTCCCGCAAAAGCCGGCGGCACTTCCATCACCGCCAGCCGCTCACGCAAGCCAGCAAAAATCACCATGACCAAAGTAAAGCCCGCCGCCGAACCAAAGCCATATACAGCACTCTGCATAAAGCCCAAATCCTCTTGAATCGCCAGCAACGCCACGCCCAGCACCGCGCAATTAGTCGTAATCAGCGGCAGAAAAATGCCCAAGACCTGATACAACACCGGACTGTTTTTACGGATAGCCATCTCGGTAAATTGCACCACTGCGGCGATCACCAAAATAAAAGCCAAAATGCGTAGAAATTCAATCTGAAACGGCTGCAAAATCCAATGTTCTAATAACCAAGCCGCCACCGGCGCCAGCGTCAAGACAAAAGTCGTCGCCAATCCCATGCTCATCGCCGTATCCAGCTTATTCGACACCCCCATAAACGGACACAAGCCCAAAAACTTACTTAACAACACATTATTAATCAGCACAGTGCTAACTAAAATCAGAAGATATTCAGCCATTTGTCGCTCCTTGAAGTCGGTGCTTGGAAAAGCGGATTGAACAATGCCGGAGTACACCGAAACGGCGCTCTCGCAAGCGGGTTCAGATTTTCCGATAAGAGGGTGTGACATAAAGCGTGCCATCCGCTTGAAGCGAATTTTTATACAAAATAACAATGGCTTGCTAATGATTTACAGGATTTAATGCAAGATAATGTCGTTTTTGAAGCAGGCACAGAGGAGAGATTTGTTGTCATTGCGACAAACGACGGGCTTTAATCTTTTTCTATTGTCATCTGCTGATGCTGCGTAATGGCTTGCGTGGCTTCCAGCATCGCATCGGTGGCTTTTTCCATTGCCGCCCGTACCGGCTCTAAATCCAGCCGCGCATAAATGCCGGTAGTCGCAATGTCTTTATGATTCAAAGTTTTACCGATAACAGACAGGTTTGCCCCGGTTGCTGCCTGCCAACTACCCAAAGAACGCCGCAGGTCGTGTAAGCGCAAATCTTCCAGTTGCGCCCGCTCCAACAGCTTTTTCCACGCATTTTTAGGTTCAGTTAAGTGCCCCACTTGACTGCGGCTGGGAAACACAAACTCCGTCCCCGCCAAAGTTTGACGACGTTCTTGCAATATTTTCAATGCTTTAGATACTAGCGGCACACGTTGCTGCGTACCGTTTTTGGTTTCTGGAATATGCCAAATTGCCTGCTCAAACTGAATCTCCACCCAGCGCATTGCTAACACGTTAGATTTTCTCGCCCCCGTCAACAAAGACAACCACACATAATCGCGGATATTAGCGTTGGTTTCCGCCTCAAGCGCCATAAAAAAGCGTGGTAATTCATCCGCTTGCAAAAAACGTTCGCGGGATTTTTCCCTAAACCGCTTAACCCCCAGCACCGGATTTGCCTTATTCCAACCCCATTCTTGCGCTTGCTTAAACAAAGTTTGCAACAGCGACAATAAACGATTCGCCGCATACTGCCCATGTTGCTCACCAATTTGTAAGTGCAATGCTTGAAGATCAGTTTTCTGAATGCTCGACAAACGGCGCTCGCCCCATGCCAGCAAATAGCGCCGATACTGCGCCTCATCTTCTTGCCAAGTTTTTTTATGCGCCTTAGCATAATGCTTCAAATACAACTCAAACAAATGCCCCAGCGTCCATTCCTTATCTTTACGCCGCTCAGCATTAGGATTCTCACCCCGCGCAATTGCCGCATTGATTTCATGCGCTTGAGCACGCGCATCGTCCAAACTCATATCAGGATAATGTCCAATACTAATGCGTTCTGGCTTACCATTGATTTTGCGGTACACGAGAAAAGTTTTAGTGCCCTTATCTGTCACCGCAATACTCAAACCCTTGATTTTAGTGTCATAATAATAAGCACGCTTACCCTTTTCTGGCAGCGGCAACTTATTCAACAAGGGTTTAGTAAAAGGAAAACGTGCGTCACTCATAGGTTAAAGACCAATGCAAGCATTCTTACTCCTGCGGTGGATAATAATCATCATCAAAAATCTGTTCATGGGTATAAGGACAGATGTCAGGAAAAGTCGCCATTGGCAACTGAGTTTCTTTAGCAGCCAACTCCCGCGCATCCTGATAAGCTTCAACAATGGCTTGCGCTAAAAATCGTTTCATGCCAGGATGCTTTCTTAAATGAATTTTTAATTCTGTACGCTGATGGATAATCGTATTTCGCCAACTATCACCTTTAAACTCCTGCCAGCGTTCAGATAACTGCCGAAATTGAAACTGCCATTTCAGCAAATGCGACAGCAGCACCCGTAAACGACTTTCTAATGCCCGCTGTTCACTGAGTCCCATATCCGAGAGTTCCTCTAACAAATGTTCTATATCCAACTCCGCAAAACGCCCGGCTTTCAGCAGTTCCGCCGTGCGCTGCGTCCAAGCCGTATAATTCTGCGCATACAGTGCATTCAATTCTGTCATTGCTAACTCCTTTGGGTCATTTCACCGTTATGTGATGGTTTCGTGTCCATATTCTACAAGCCAATCATCTTAGTTATACTGCTTCGGTTAATTCGTTGCTACAATAATAGACTTGTTGCGACATAAATCCAGTAAAAATGCGGAGTTCGAGAATATAACTGACTCCAAATTTTTCAGATTTCAGCTAAGCCATTGATTTTTCATAGTCATCAAGCCAAAGCACTTTTTATAAGACATTGATTTTTCTTGTTTTATAGGCGCAACAAGTCTAATAAGTTTAGGAGTTACGCAGTTGGTTGCAACAAGTACAAAGGTTTTGCAAGATAAGCCCTTATAGCATCGCGAACAATCTGCATTTTGGCTTCAAACCAACTGTACCCTGTTGCATAACTATAGGTTTCCAATCGTAGAAAAGCATGTAAAGCTAAAGTGATGCGGTTGCGTTGGGCTTTCGCAGTCCGTGCCTGGCATTTTTCTACACCATAAAGTTGTTTGATACTTCGGTGATATTGTTCAATGCCCCAAGACTTTTCAGGAAGTGCGAGTCGCTCAAGTTGGCTCTTCTCTAAGTCATTTGTTGCCCAATGTTCTTCGTTTCCATTACTTCGACACTTCGACACTTCGACAAGCTCAGTGCATCGCAAGCTCAGTGCATCGCAAGCTCAGTGCATCGCAAGCTCAGCACAAGTTTTGGCGTCTGTCTTGAACGCTTTGATGAAACCGCAGGCTTTCAAATGCACGATGCCATACGCATCAATTTAAGAAAATTGGGAACACTCTATCAATTGGTCAATGGTAT
>DYPD01000024.1 GCA_020720115.1 Thiomargarita sp.
TTTCAAACGATTATGCAAAATCTCTTTCTAAATTCCCTTAACTTAATGGCATTGATCTGCTTGTCAGTAAAGAGGCCTGCTTATGCGCCACCTAAAGCATTTAGTGTTGTTATTGATTTTATCCCTCTGCTGTTGCCTATTACTTCACTCATAGCGGAAGAAATCCCCAATAGTAGCGCCCCGCCACTGATTATGGGAATTTTCCCACGTCATAACGCCACTGACACCATGACAGCTTTTCGTCCATTAGCTCAGCATTTATCCGTTCAATTAGGACGCGAAGTGAAATTGATTACAGCAAAAGACTTCAAAAGCTTCTGGCAAGGGTTACAACAACAAGACTATGACCTGGTACATTACAACCAATACCACTATGTGGTCTCACACGAAAAACAAGGTTATCAAGTCATTTTGAAAAATGAAGAATCTGGTGAAGCAACTATTGCCGGTGCTTTAATTGTGCGTAAAGACAGTGGCATTAACAGCATTGCGGATTTAAAAGGCAAAAAAATCCTATTCGGCGGCGGTCCTAAAGCCATGCAAAGCTACATTGTAGCCACCTATTTATTACGCCAAGGGGGATTACAAGCCGGCGATTACATAGAAGAATTTGCCAAAAACCCGCCCAACGCCATCCTCTCAGCTTTTTATGGACAAGCAGCAGCAGCGGGTTCTGGAGATAAGGTTTTAAACTCAGAAGCTATACAACAACAAATTGATACAGAGCAATTGAAATTTTTAGCACGCGGAGAACAATTAGCGCATTTGCCCTGGGCAGTCAAAGGCACAATGAACACCGAGTTGCGAGACAAGATTCAAAACCTCCTGACTCATCTCCAGGATTCAACCGAAGGTATGAAAATCTTAGAACAAGCACATTTAACTGCATTACTGCCCGCCACTGATGAAGAATATGATCCACACCGTGCGATCATTAAGGCAGTCTATGGAAATTCATACTAAAAGTAAAAATGCTCGGCGACAAAAAAACTTGGGCACTCGCGTAGCCACTGGCTTAGGGACGCATTTTGCCTTGCTTACAGGAATAGTGCTGTTGCTTGCCCTGCTGCTGGTGAGCGGTTTAAGTTTGTATCGCCAGCAACACAACATACAGGAAGAACTGCGAGAAAAAGGCCTGCTGTTAGGGCACTTTGTTGCTACTATCAGCCCGGAAGCTATTTATTCTTATGATTTCAATAGTCTCAATGAACTGGTTAAAAAACTCGGTCAATATCGAGACATCAGCTATAGCCTAGTGGTAGATGCACAAGGCAAAGCCCTGACTTCTTTCCTTGAACAAGATACCCCTCTCATTCAAGAAATTATGCAACTCAAGCCGCAGAGTTCTCCAATATCCGTGATAGAACAATTGCGGCAACGAGAAGATCTGATTCATCTCGTCTTACCTATCACCCATAACGCCGAGCAATTAGGGGAAGTATGGATAGGAATTAGCACTGAACGTTCCATCCAGTTGCTTAAAGATGCAGCAAAAGAACAACTCTGGTTTAATCTGCTACTTATTTTTTGCATCAGCGTCGGAGTTTTGATTGTATTTCGCATTAAAGTGCTCAATCCAGTGCATGATTTAATGCAAGCCGCGCACCGTACCAGTGCGGGTCAGTTTGAGTATCTAATTCCAATTAGAAGCCGAGATGAATTTGGTAGTTTAGCCGAAAATTTCAATTTCATGATCCAAGCAGTACAGCAAAATAATGAAAATTTTAACCATATGATTGAAATGCTGCAAGTAAGCATGTTAGAAAAGGATCAGGCGCTCTTTGAGGCTTCAGAACAAAACTGGCTCAATGAAGGCATTCGCTTATTTGTAGAATCTATGCACAGCAGCTTTGCCATAGATTCTTTGGCTAGTCGTAGCGTGGAAAACCTAAGCACTCGTCTGGATTTAGCAGCCGCTATTTTGTACACCCATGAAGGTTCTGATTTGCATAAAATTGCCTGCTCAGTAGAACTGGACGAACTTTCGCTGGATTATATTTCACTTGATGAATATGACATCTTAGAACAAATTAAACAAGAGCATCAGCCCGTGTTATGTCAAACTCGTCCCCTGTTAACCCAAACCAAACAGGCAGACCTACTACTTATACCTTGGGTGTATTATTTACCTTTGCTGCTACAAGGAAGCTTTATTGGTTTGTTAGAGCTAGGGTTTATGACGCAGCCAAAGAAAATTCAACTGGCTTTCTTAGCCCATATTGCTAATCATCTCGCCATCAGTTTATATGCCTCACAACAGCAGCAACAAACCCAACAAGCATTGCAAATTACCCAAGAAAAAACCCGTCAGTTAGAACAGAAGAGTTTGGAATTGCATTTGGCCATGGAAGAAACCGAACGCGCAACTAAAGCTAAAAGCGTGTTTCTTGCCAATATGTCGCACGAATTACGCACGCCTTTGAATGCGATTTTAGGTTTTAGCGAAATGATTCTCGAAGACCTGCAAGATGTAGGCGAAGATGCAGAAATGATTGATGATATGCGCAAAATTCATCATTCTGGACAAAGTTTACTCAGCTTGGTGAATGATGTGCTGGATATATCTAAAATTGAATCGGGCAAAATGGATGTTTATATAGAATATATTGATTTAAACCATTTATTAAGCGGTGTAATGAACACCATTGCGCCGCTGGCAGAAAAAAATCATTGTCCACTCGTGTTAGAAAAAGACAGTACACTTAATGATCTAGATTTTTATGCGGATTTAACTAAAGTACGTCAGGTGCTCTTAAATTTGCTGAGTAATGCAGTTAAATTTTGTGAAAACAAAACAGTGCAATTATTGGTCAGTAGCTTGGATCAAATGTTCATTGAGTTTAGGGTGCAAGATCAGGGTATCGGTATCAGTGCAGAAAAAATTGAATCCTTATTTCAAGCCTTTACTCAAGCAGATGCTTCCACCACGCGCAAATATGGCGGCACTGGGTTGGGTTTAACTATCTGTAAAGAATTTGTCGAAATGATGGGCGGTGTTATTGAAGTTGAAAGCACAGTGGGACAAGGCAGTTGTTTTATTGTACGACTTCCCTTACATGTGCAAAAACCAGAAGAGCGTAGTGCACATAAACCTACCTTAGCTTCTGGAAAACAACGTTTAGTTGATACCCAGTTAAATAGCATTAAAGAAAATGGCATCATTTTAGTGGTAGATGATGATCACGAAATACGTCAGTTGTTATCTGAACATCTGGAGAAACTTGGCTATCATCCGGTGACTGCTGCCAGTGGTGAAGAGGCTTTAAGTTTGGTGCATAAACTACGACCAGATGCTATTACGCTGGATGTTATGATGCCGGATATGGATGGTTGGGCGGTGTTGACTCAACTCAAATCTGATGCGGAATTGATGCGGATTCCGGTGATTATGCTCTCTATCATTGAAGATAAAGCGAAAGGCTATGCGCTAGGTGCGACTGAATATTTGGTAAAACCAGCAGAACGTGAAGAATTGTCGCGGGTGTTGCGTAAGTACCGCGAAGATGCGCCAGCACTGGTGATGTTGGTGGAAGACGATGAAACGACGCGCAGCATGATGTGTACTATGCTAGAACGCATTGAATGCAATGTGATTACTGCCGAAAATGGTAAAATCGCGCTTCAGCGCTTGCAGCAACATCGTCCTGACGTGATTTTGCTAGATTTAATGATGCCAGAAATGAGCGGCTTGGAGCTTGCTCAAATTCTACATCAGCATCCACTATGGCATAATATTCCCATCATTGTACTCACGGAGAAGGATTTAACGCCAGAAGAACGTCGAGATTTGGCGGGTTGTGTAGAAATCATTTACCAAAAAGGTAATTATCAACGTGTTGATCTGTTACAACAAATTCAAAGTTGTTTAACCCAAGCACTGCAAAAGTAAGTTTTATGCACACTGATTATTTATTGGTATTAAATACCTGTCCGGATCAAAATAGCGCAGAACAACTGGCTGTGTATTTGGTAGAACAACAGCTTGCAGCCTGTGTCACGCTGTTACCGAAAGCCACTTCCATTTATCGCTGGAAAGATGCAGTACAAACCGCAACGGAAATTGTTTTACTCATCAAAACCCGCATCCAGTGTTATGCTGCTTTGGAAGCAGCATTAGTTGCTCACCATCCCTATCAAGTGCCTGAACTTATTGCATTTCCAATTGCACAAGGGTTAGCGGCTTATTTGCATTGGATTTCTATTAATACCCCTATTGAGGTTTGAATCATCATGCGCACACTTTTTTCTTCGCCTTTGTTGCTGTTGCTGGGGTGGTTGAGCAGCCTTAATCTGTTCGCTGCTGAGCAAACATTGCCTGATTTTGCACAGATTTTTAGCGCCGAGGTTGTGGCACTTGACGCGAAACGTCTGCGCTTAAAATGGCACATGAAAGACGATAGCTTTTTGTTTGCCAACAAGTTTCGCCTACAATCCGATACCCCTGGCATTAGCTTTGGCGACCTCGAACTGCCGCCTGCAACGCCTCGGCACGATGCTTTTTTGGGTGATTTTTCCGTTTATACTCAAGAAATTGAGTTGAAAGTGCCGGTACAGCGAGAAGCCAATGGTGGAGACACCCTGAACTTTACAGTGCTGTTGCAAGGGTGCTTAGACCTGGATCATTGCTATCCGCAACGCGCTGAATCTTTCAGCGTTAGCTTGCCGCCTCAGCGCAATGAGGCGACGCCTTCTGCTACGCAAGCACTTGTTGCAGATGAAAAAACTGCCGCTGAGACCGCTCCCGCTGCGAATGCCGAAGAAAATTTTTTAGACCCAGAAGTGGCGTTTTTATTCAGCAGCCGTTTGTCCGATGATGAGCGTAGCCTTCATGCCAGTTGGCAAATTGCTGAGGGCTATTATTTGTACCGCGACAAAATCCACTTTAGCGCCGATCAGCATCCAGACGCGCTGGGCGTTGTGCAATTGCCGTCAGGTCAAATCAAACAGGATGAATTTTTTGGCAAAGTGGAGATTTATCACGGCACGCTGAACATTGATGTGCCTTTGCAGAATGTCCAAGGATTGGAAAATCTCGGCGTACAGATCAGCTATCAAGGCTGCGCCGAAGCCGGTTTGTGTTATCCGCCACAGCATAAAAATCAAATCCTTAGCCTGACACCGACCAGCACCAACGAGAGCTTAGCCGCACTCTTGAATAAAGCTAAAAATCCCTTGGCAAATTTGCAAGATAATAGCGGCGCGAATTTGCATAACGCGGAGGACTTTTTAGACCCTGAAATGGCTTTTCAATTCAGTGCGGAAATGGACGGCAACGACACTCTGGTAGCGCACTGGCAAATTACCGAGGGCTATTATTTGTATCGGCATAAATTCCACTTTGCTTTGGCGCAAGGCACGCTCGGCGAAGCCGAATTGCCAGAGGGGGAAGTTAAGCAAGACGAGTATTTTGGGCGTGTGGAAGCCTATCATTACCAGGTCACGGCGCGTTTGCCGATCAGCGATATTCAGGGCTTGGACAGCTTGAAATTGAGCGTTAAATACCAGGGTTGCGCGGATGCGGGCTTGTGCTATCCGCCGCAGGAAAAAACCCTGAGCGTGCCGGTGACTGATGCGAATGTCCGTGCCGCTGCGCCTGCGGCTAAGTCTCAAGCGGCTGAAGCTAAAGACAATTTATCCGAGCAAGACCTGATTGCGCAATCGCTTGCCAGCGATAATCTGTTGTGGATATTGTTGAGTTTCTTCGGTTTTGGCTTGTTGTTGGCGCTTACGCCCTGCGTGTTTCCCATGATTCCGATTTTATCCAGCATAGTCGTTGGGCAGGGTGCTGCTTTGACTACGCGCAAAGCCTTTTTCATGTCGCTGACTTATGTGCTGGCAATGGCGTTTACTTATGCACTGGCGGGCGCACTGGCGGGTGTGTTAGGCGAAAACATCCAAGCTGCCTTTCAAAATCCTTGGGTACTCTGGGCTTTTGCCCTGGTATTCGTTGCTTTAGCCTTGTCCATGTTTGGTTTTTACCAGTTGCAATTGCCTTCTAGCTTGCAAAGCAAATTGACCGAAATCAGCAACCAGCAATCCGGCGGCACGCTCATCGGCGTTGCCATTATGGGCTTCTTGTCGGCGCTGATTGTCGGTCCTTGCGTTGCCGCGCCTTTGGCGGGTGCGCTGATTTACATCAGCCAAACCGGCAATGCGCTATTGGGTTTTATGGCTTTATTTTTCATGAGCTTAGGCATGGGCGTACCGTTGCTCATCATCGGCACTTCAGCAGGTAAACTGTTACCAAGAGCGGGCGGTTGGATGGACACGGTTAAACATGTGTTTGGCGTGTTGCTGTTGGCAACGGGCGTGTGGATGCTGGATCGCGTGATTCCGCCGCAAGCTACACTACTGCTGGCGGCGTTGTTGCTTATTGTGCCGGCCATTTACATGGGCGCTCTCGATAATTTGGGCGCAGCTGCCAGTGGTTGGCAGAAATTCTGGAAAGGTATTGCGGTGGTGTTATTGGTGTATGGCGTGTTGCTGATCATAGGCGCAGCCAGCGGCGGCTCTAGCCTGTTGCAGCCGCTACAAGGCTTGACTGTAGGCAGCGGCAAGGGCGGCGGCGCTAGCGCGACTGCTGGCGGCTTAAATTTCCAACGTATCAAAGGCTTAGAGGGCTTGCAGCAAGCCCTGGAGCAAGCCAAAGCAGCGCACCAGCCGGTCATGTTGGATTTTTATGCCGACTGGTGCGTGTCTTGTGTGGAAATGGAACACAATACCTTTAGCGACGCGCAAGTGCAGCAGGCATTGGCAAACAGCCTGCTGCTGCAAACGGATGTAACGCAAAACGACGCACAAGACAAGGCGTTGCTTAAGCATTTTGGCTTATTTGGTCCGCCCGCCATTTTGTTTTATACGGCGGATGGCGAAGAACTCAAAGCCAAGCGTTTGGTGGGTTTCAAGCCCGCCAAAGCTTTTTTGGCGCATGTGCAGGCGTTGGATTAGCGATTATCGCTTAGCCAGGCAATCAATAAGATTGCCAAGCCGGTGCTTGCCAAAGCAAAGCCAGCCATCACAGTGTAACTCACGGAAAGATTTTGCAATGACAGCAGCAGACTGCCGCTGAGCAGCAAAGCTGCCCCACCGATGTTTACCCCATGTTGCCGTCCGTTGCTTTTTACCGCTTGTTCTAAAGATTTGAGTTGCACCAGCATTTGCTCGCGTTGGCGGCGCTCTTGACTCAGTTGCTCTAAGCTGCTGTGCAACAAAATCGGTAATTGCGGCAGGGTTTCTATCCACTGGGGAGCAGCTTCTTGCACATTCTGCCACAGCGCCCACAACCCCAACCGCTCACGCATCCAACGCTCCAAAAAAGGTTTAGCGGTTTGCCATAAATCCAATTCTGGATAAAGCTGTCTACCCAAGCCTTCAATATTCAAAAAAGTCTTTTGCAACAACACCAGTTGCGGTTGCACTTCCATATTAAAACGCCGTGCAGTTTGAAACAAACGCATTAACACCAATCCAAAAGAAATTTCTTTCAACGGACGATTGAAAATAGGTTCACATACGGTACGAATTGCACTTTCAAAATCTTCCACACGGGTATTTGACGGCACCCAACCAGAAACCACATGCAGTTCGGCTACGCGGTGATAATCGCGGTTAAAGAAGGCTAAGAAATTTTCCGCTAAATAATGTTGATCGGCTTTATTCAACACGCCCATAATGCCGAAATCTACGGCAATGTAATGCGGATAATCAGGGTTTTCTGCATCCACAAAAATATTGCCTGGGTGCATATCAGCGTGAAAGAAATTATCTTGAAATACCTGAGTGAAAAAGATTTCTACCCCTATTTCGCCGAGCCGTCGCAGATTGACCTTGTGCGCTTTTAATTGTTCTATATCACTGATTTGTATGCCATAAATGCGTTCAAGCACCATCACGTTACGGCGCGTATAATCCCACTCAACTCTGGGAATGTAGAGCAAGTCAGACTCTTCAAAATTGCGCCTGAGCATGGCGCAATTCGCCGCTTCTTGCATTAAATCCAATTCATCATACAAATGACGTTCAAATTCTTGCACGACTTCAATCAGGCGCAAACGACGACTGTCTACCCAATAATTCTGCGTCAATTCCGCCAGCAAATACATAAGCTCAATGTCGCGCTTAATACGTTTTTCGATGCCAGGACGCAGAATTTTGACTACCACATCACTGCCATCTAAGAGCCGCGCTGCATGTACCTGCGCAATAGATGCCGCCGCCAGCGGGTTGGGATCGAACTCAGCAAACACTACGTCAGGCGCACAACCGTAGGCATCATGCAAAATTTGCCAGGCTTGCGCATTGGGAATGGGTTTCACCTGATCCTGTAATTTCGCCAATTCCAAGGCAATGTCATCCGGCAATAAATCTCGACGGGTAGACAAAATTTGCCCAAATTTCACGAAGATAGGACCCAATTCTTCCAAGGCTTCGCGGATGCGCTGCCCACGCGGTGCGGCTGCACTGCGTTGCCAATACGCAGGCGTTAGCCACAAAAACAAGCGCAAAATCGGCAAAGCGCGAGTGACTGGAATGAGTTCATCCAGCCCATATTTCACCAGCGTTTGATAAATAGAAAACAAATGCGTAAGTTGGCGGGGGTGCGACATGAGGGGTCGTTAATCTTAGTAAAATCAATGAATAAGGAAAAAAAGCGTGCAGTGGGTCTGGTTTAAACAGAAAACAAAGGGGTATAGCCTTACATAAAATCCTAATTTAAGCAAATTCTTAAAGAAATCTACAGGCTATGAGTAAATTTTGAGCTATTTCTCTAAGCATAAGTACAATAGTTTTTCTATAAAAATTAAACTTTCTTGGGCTTATATTCAATTTCTACAGATTAAGATAAAATTGCCACCCGTTCTTTTAATTAATGCGACCTCTATGCACCTCATTTCCTTTAATTTGTTTCGCAGTTTGAATATTCCTGGTATTACTTACATTAAACCTGAACACTGGCTACGCCATCGTCATGAGATTACAACTGCTGATTGGGTGCTATTTCCTGAATATTGGCAGGTCAACAGCTTGATTTATGGCTATAAAAAGCGGATTTTTCCCAGTCCCGCCGCGTATCACTTAGGGCACGATAAAGTGCAGATGACACGGGTGTTTGAGGCACTGTATCCAGAACATGTACCACATACGCGCATCACGGCAGCCGATACTGATCATCTGTGGGCGCTACCCGAAGAATTTGGCTACCCCTTTGTGGCAAAAGAAATCCGCAATTCAATGGGGCAAGGCGTGTTTTTAATTGATTCGCCCGCCGCTTGGCGAATGTATGCACAGGCAAACAACGTTTGGTATGCGCAAGAATATTTGCCCATCAATCGAGATTTGCGCGTAGTGATTATCGGCGAACAGGTGGCTGTTGCTTATTGGCGGGACATTCCTGAAGGCGCATTTCACGCCAATGTAGCGCGTGGCGGGCGGGTGAATTTTGCCGACGTACCCAGCGAGGCGCTGAGTTTTGCCTTACAAGTGGCGCGTTCATTGGGTATTGATCATGCGGGTTTTGACCTGGTAATGGTTGGCAATCATTTGTATTTACTGGAATTTAACCTGTATTTTGGCAATCAAGGCTTGGCAACGCAAGGCGTCAATAGCGCCGATCTTATCTATGGCTATTTGTCAGCATTTGAATGCTCATCACACAAATGTTAGCTTTTAACCCAAAGCTCAAATTGCTCGCTCTCTTGAGATGTGCTTTTCCTATTGAAACCATCCGCTGACAGTGCGTAATTAGAAATAAACAACTCATGACCTTTCTCGGCTTTGCTCTGTTTATAATTGTTCATGCCATATTGCAATTCCCATTCATACATAGTTGCCCAAGAAAAATTATCTCTAATTTGCGGGCAATCATCATAAGTAATCAACCATGAATGTTTGCATTTTTTCATTTCAACAGCAAAATCTGTATGATTAAATGCAGTGTGCAAAATCCCCTTTTTTCCATACAGTTTTGATTGGGTTGCTTTAAAGTAAGGTGGATCAAGAAAGGTAAATATGTTTTTATTGCCTTCAGATAACAAATGGCTATAGTCCAGATGCGTAATCTTGACTCCTTCAAGTAGCGTTCCTAGCGCGGCCAAGCGAGCAACCGCAGAAGTCGTAAAGCGCCCAACAAAGGCTTGTTGTGAATAGCCACCGGATTCTACAACACCAGAAAAAGTAATGCGATTCAACACAAAAAAACGCACTGCGCGTTCAAATTCAGTCAGCGTATTGCTCTCTGTATTGAGCAACTCATTAAATAACTCTCGCCCATCTGATTTTTCATTTTTTATTTTGCTTACTTCATAAGCTAAACATTCTGAATCAAGCTGGGCTTGTTTCCAAAAACAATACAATTCTGGATTGAGATCGTTAATCCAAATTTTTAATTGTGGATAGACCTGTTTTAAGTAAAGAAATACTGAACCACCGCCGACAAAAGGTTCTCTATACTCTTCAAAGTCTTTTGGCAATACCTGCTTTATTTGTTTTATGGCGCGGGATTTTCCGCCAGGATACCTTAATGGGCTGTTAATAAGTTTCATATTGTATTTGGCGAAATTTGAATACTAAGCTTCTTATTGTTAGAGGCTTCCTGGTTTAATTGATCCAGTGTCCTTTTTTCTGCTTTAGAGTATTTACCTTGATTTTCATGTAAAAATTTAGCCAGAGTAGATTCACTGCAAGGCATTGATAAAGCCCCGAATATATTTCTTCCGGTCAATTTTAGACGAGACTTGAACGCAACTGGTTGTGAGTTTAAGCAAAGTGTATCCAAATTTGAATACAAAATTAACTTAAATAAGCCATCTTTAATATCCGACAGTGAGGGCAGAAATCCTGATGTGGAATTTTTTGATTCTTGGATAACATGGGTGTTTTTATCTATAACCACTTCATCTATTGTTAAATGATATACACCGTCAAGATAATTTTTAATCTGTATTGTCGCTTTCATACCATCAGATAAATATTCCAATTCATGAGTGGTTTGACTTTCTCGAACAGACGCCGCTTGCGATCCACGCACAGAAATATCCTTAAAATTATTAAAATCACCCATAATTTTGTCTAAATATTTTTCTTGAATAGTGCGGTCATGTAATTGTGTACCTGTTGTATTGGCTATTGCTTCGTAACTGTCTAAAGCTGGTTTATATATGCTGACAAAATTATCTTCAATAAGAGTACGATTCCAATGTAAAGCACTTTGTTTGTAGTGGCTGATTTGTAAAAGTTGCTGGTTGACTATATCAACATTAAGTTTTTGATGGGTAATTTTGTGTTTTTGTGCTTGTGACGGATGAGTGTTTTTTTCTGCTGTATCGTAATAGGCTAAAACCACATAAATATTCAGTAGATTCATTCAAGAAATTGTAGAAAACTGAATACGGTCTAAATCTCCATCTATCCCTTCATCTTTAAGGATAGGAATAATGGTTAGGCGCACAGGAGAGTTAAAGGTATTGTATATTCTATCAAATGGATAACTGCGGGTACGTTTTGGAGAAACCCATTTTGAATACGCTATCTCACCATTTTGAAATAGTATTTTTCCTGATGTTGTAGCTGTATTTATATCTAAGTTTGTGTATTTGTATGGCGGTAAGCGAACAGAAGAGAGGAAAGCTTTGTATTGAACATCTTTGATAAAGCCCTCAAAATTGATGTGCATTTTTGATCCAGTTCAAAGTGGCGTATTTTTAGCTATTTAGTGGTTAGCTTTGAGGGTAGACAGAACCCGTAATCCTCAATAAAAAACACATTAATAATCAACTTATTGGTAAGTATGATAAAACATCGTACTCACATGACTCATAACATAAAAATGCCACAGTGTTGTTTAATCAACTGTGGCGTTTTTTTGTATGTTGTGTAGTGCGATGTTATTTGTGAACTGGGTTGCCAAACACCGCATTACGAATCAATTTGCGCAGCAAATCTATAGGGATGATAACGATGGAAAACAGTACCAAATAGAGCCAATCCTGAATACTTAAGCCCACCACGCGCATGACATCTCCACCAATATAAGTAAAGAGTATTTGTAAGCCAAAAATCATCGCTACAACAAATATGAAGTTCTTATTTTCGTTTAAATGCTCCAATAAATTCAAACTCTCAGTGCGTGCATTGAATTTATTGAAATTGTGTAGAAACACAAAGAAACCGAAGAACGCTGTCAAAAATAACAGGTTGTTGCCAGGCTCCAACGGCTTGTCAGGATTAACTAATAAGCCAGTCATATCAGGTAATACGAAGAGTTGGTAAATAGAATCATTGAGTAAAAAGAAAATACTCATTGCTGCCGCGATGAAGCCGGTAACCAGAATCTGCGACCACATTTCTCCAGTGATTAAAGGGGCATCTTTAGGAATGGGTTTGTCTAGCATGTAGCGTGCGAGTGCCGCTTCGCCAGAGAATGCCAAAGCCGCCAGTGTATCCATAATGATATTGATCCACAGCAGTTGAATCATGGTTAAAGGCAATTCAAAACCCAAGAAAGGTCCTAAGAATGCCAAGAGAATGGCGGACACATTGACAGTTAATTGAAACACCAAGAATTTACGGATAGAACGAAACAAAGTACGTCCATATAAAACGGCTTGAGTAATGGAAGCAAAGTTGTCATCGAGAATCACGATGTCGCTGGCTTCTTTGGTCATTTCCGTGCCGCTGCCCATTGCAAAGCCAACATCGGCGTTTTTCACTGCTGGGGCGTCGTTCACGCCGTCTCCCGTCATGCCTACTACCCAATTGATTTCTTTAGCTAATTTTACCAAGCGGCTCTTGTCGGTGGGATAAGCGCGAGACACGACCGCAAGCTTAGGCAAAACTTTTTTCACTTCGTCGTCAGACATTTGGTTAAGTTCGGCGGAGGTTAAGACGACCGAATCGCTGTTGACCAACAAGCCAACATCACGGGCGATAGCTTGGGCGGTTTCTTTGGCGTCACCGGTGATCATTACCACTTGGATACCCGCTTGCTGTGCGAGTTTGACCGCTTGCTGCGAAGTGGCTCGCAGCCCATCGCGGATACCAAAAACCCCAACTAAACAAAGGTTTGCTGGTAAACTCTGCGCTTCGCCAATGGCTTCGTCGGTGACTGCGACTGCCAACAGGCGCATGGCGTCAGCAGACAAGCTGTGCATTTCAGCACGGAAAACTGCATGGTCTAGGGGGATTTTGTTGCCGTTGATGCCGAAATAATGCGTGCAATTTTGTAGCAAAACTTCTGGCGCTCCCTTGACTAAGGTGAGATTTTGTTCACCGCTGACTTGGGTGGCGGAGAATTTACGCGCACTGTTGAAAGAAATCATGTCCGCTATGTCCACTGCGCTTTTTTCGCCTAATTGCGCCCCTAAAAAGCGTAGCAAAGCCTGTTCTGTGCGGTCTGCGCCCACAATCTTAGCCTCGCCGGCACCGCTGGCGTCTATCACTGCACTGGTATTGTTGCGCACGGCAAAAATGAGTTTATCGCGCAACGCAGCAGGTACCGCCTCTAGGTTTTCAAACTGTTCATGCCCGCCCGTCAAGAATTTTTCGGTTTTTAATTTCCCCTCGGTCAAAGTGCCGGTTTTATCGGTAAACAGCACTGTCAAACTGCCAGCGGTTTCAATTCCTAACAGCTTGCGCACCAACACCTTAGCACGCAGCAATTTGCGCATATTGAGCGACAACACGACGGCAATCATCATCGGCAGCCCTTCGGGTACAGCAACCACAATGATGATAATGGCAAGCACTAAAGCGTGTACCACATCCGCCACTATGGGACCTGTGCCGAGTGCTAAATAGGCTGACAAGCTACCTTCATCCATGACATTTTTGAACATAAAAGAAAACGCAATAAAGCTTGCGCCAATGTAACCGAAAGTAGAAATATGACCGCCAAGCACTGTCAATTTCTCTTGCAAGGGCGATAAACGATCTTCAGCACTGACCAGTTCTTTCATGGTTTTGCCATATTCGGTGTGGTCGCCTACAGCAGTGACTTTCATCACTGCTTCACCGTCATCAATTAAAGAAGCGCGAAAAAGTTTGTGCTGATCTTCATCCGATTTTTTATTTTCATCTAGCACCGCTATTTTTTTGACAGTTTCAGATTCACCGGTTAAGGCTGCTTGATTGACTTCTAAGTGTCCACTGACTAAGAAACCATCGCAAGGCACTGTATCGCCAGGTTGCAATAAAACATAATCACCTACCACTAAATCATTGATTGGCAGTTCTATTAAATGTCCGGCGCGAAAAGTTTTTACTTGAATTAATGAAGCTTCTTCTAGCAGGCGTTGAAATTCATTCTCATTGGTATATTCAGACCAGGTAGCAACCAGTGTTGCCATAGCCACAGCCAAAGCAATGCCGATACCTTCATACCAGGGTACATAACCAAATACTGACAAAGTTACAGTGATCACCAAAGCAACCACTAGAATAAGAATGATTGGGTCTTTAAAGTTATCTATAAACTTATCCCAAAAGGTTTCTGCTTCCTGCGTGGTGACAGCATTAGTGCCATGCGTTTGACGCGATACCAGTACCGCGTCTTCTGCAAGACCGCTATAGTTGAATTTCATAGAACTTCTCCTTAAGAAAAGAATGTTGAATATAAATGAATTAAAATCAGCGGCATTTTCTTATAAAAGCCAGCAAACCAGTATAGCATTGTTGCTGTGGCAAAAATCTTACGCTTAAGCAAGGTAAGCAGAATTAGGAGTGAGGTTTACGCGGGAAGAGGCTGGTTTTAATTTGATAATAAAGGCTGTTTTGTTGCCAGAAAGCCCGTATTTCTCGGTGAATTTGCGCAGGGAGCAAACAAGGCTGTACAGGCGTTAAAAAACCTTCTTTGACAGCACGAATATACCAGCCTAGGGTGCGTCCTTGAATGGCGCGAACCAAGCCTATGCAAAGCCTAGAAAAAACTAAATAAATCAGCATCGGAAAACGCGCATAACGGCGTAGCAGCCAGAGTGTATTGCGCGTTGGATAATAAACCCGCCGCCAACTGGGGCGGTCGGCAGGCAATCCGTGATGCACCACACGGCAACGTGGTTCATAGTAAATCTCAAATCCCGCCAGGCGCACCTGAAGTGCAACTTCAATTTCGTTTTGGTAAAGAAAAAATTGTTCAGGATACCAGCCCACTTGGGCAAACAATTCACGGCGAATCGCAAAGCCACAGCCTATAAAGGCCGGTGAACGCCCCGCACGATCTTGCGGGGGTAAATGCCAGGTCATCACTGCCGCACCTTCTGGTGTCTCTATGCGGCACGCCAGCACTCCAACGCTTGGATGGTTATCCAGATATTCCAGCAATAAATCAAAGAGTTCTGCATTCTGTGGATAGGAGTCATCATCCAAAACCAGAACATAGTCGCCGCTTGCTTGTGCAAAGCCTTGATTATAACCAGCAATTCCCAGATTAGCGCCAGTTTGCAAAAAGTACAAAAAATCCGTTTGCGTTTGTAAAAACTCTGCCGTACCGTCAGTTGAGCCGTTATCCACCGCAATGACTTCAATATCTTGGCGATTACCTAGCAGATGACGCAACTGTGCAACAGTGCGGCGCGAATCAGCCACCCGATTATAATTCAGAAATACCACACTCAAGCGCGGTGCGGCTTGATAGGGGAGAACAGCAACGCTGTCGTTCTGCTGACTGGAGGTAGAGAGAACAAACATCAGAAATCCTTACGCCGTCCGGGTTTAAGTTTTTCCACTGTTTTCAAAATAGCGACATATTCTTCATCGCTCATGCGCATTAAAGCGTGTAAACCAGCACGCAATACCTCACCTTTAGTCGCATTAATGCGAAAATCCATTGCCCGATCCCGTAGCGTTTGAAATAGTAGGTAATCATTTTCTGGTAGAGTGAAGGAATCCCGCACTACTTTCGAGGGCGCTTTGCCGTTTAGCGGTTTCTCGGAAGCTTCTATATATTTATTCAGTTGCCCTGCCAACGCCTCCCGCGCTTGCTCATTTTTTTCTTTGGTTTTCAAAGCTTGTAGCAAAACTTCAAGTTCAGATGAAGAATACTCTTCTAATTTCTTGCTCATGGAAAAATCATCGCGGGGTTAGATAAAAACAGTATAGATTATCTCTGAATTTGAAAATCACGCCAAATTATTTTTTGCTTAATCAGTCAAACTTTTGAAATTAAAATAAAATATTTCACTATCGAAAAGAACCAGTAAAACAATTTTCATTAGGGTATTCTTTTAAAATACAAAACCCCGCGAGGTTGAAGACCTCGCGGGGTTTTGTATTTTTTAGCTTATTCTAAACGTCCGTGACACTGTTTGTATTTTTTGCCAGAACCGCAGGGGCAGGGTTCGTTGCGCCCCACTTTGCGCCCTTCGCGTACAAAAGGCTGGTGTTGTTTTGCTTGTTCGTCTGTTTGCCCTTCACCTGCACGCATAGCGCCTTGGTGTGCTAAGGCGACGGCGGCGGCAGCGGCTTCAGGGGACATTTCTTGCTGCATGGCGCTGGCTTCCCCGTGTTCAAATTGCATGGGTAGGGTCTGCCGCTGCTTGATTTCGAGCGCCATGAGGTCGGCTTCTACTTGTGCACGATCTGAGGCTTTGACGAGTTCTTGGGTAGCGGTTGCTATGACGGTTTGTTTGATGTCTTCCAACAGTTGCTGGAACATTTCAAAGGCTTCGCGTTTGTATTCTTGCTTGGGATTTTTCTGTGCATAGCTGCGCAGGTAAATGCCTTGACGCAAGTAATCCATTGCTGCAAGGTGTTCTTTCCAGTTTTTATCCAAAATTTGTAGCAGCAGGGCTTTTTCAAAGTTGCGCACGTTGGCAATGCCTAGCAATTCCGTGCGTGCAACGTAGGTATTGAGTAAAGCATGCTCGATTTTTTCGCGTAAATTGGTTTCGTGCAGGTCGTGGTCTTCTTCTAGCCAGGTGTGGATCGGCAGCTTTTCCAGAAACTCTTGTTCTAAGGCGGCTTCCAGTCCTTTTATGTCCCAGATGTCGTCTGGGCTTTGCGGCGGAACATAGCGGCTGATGAGTGCTTCTATGGCATCATGGCGGATGTTTTGAATGATGTCTTCAACGGTTTCTGCGTCCATGATTTCGTTGCGTTGCTGGTAAATGACTTTGCGCTGGTCATTGGCAACATCATCATATTCAAGCAGCTGTTTGCGAATATCAAAGTTGCGCCCTTCAACTTTGCGCTGGGCATTTTCAATGGCTTTGCTGACCCAGGGGTGTTCGATGGCTTCGCCGCGCTCCATACCGAGTTTCTGCATCATGCCGGAAACGCGCTCGGAGGCGAAAATGCGCATGAGCGGGTCTTCTAATGCCAGGTAAAAGCGGCTGGAACCGGGATCGCCTTGGCGTCCGGCGCGTCCGCGTAATTGGTTGTCAATGCGGCGGGATTCATGGCGTTCTGTGCCTATGACATGTAGACCGCCAGCAGCAACCACTTGTTGATGACGCTGTTTCCAGTCTTCGCGCAGGGCAGCAACTTGGGCGGCGTCAGCTTCTGGAAGGGCAGAAATTTCTGCTTCGATATTGCCGCCCAAAACGATGTCTGTTCCGCGTCCCGCCATGTTGGTGGCGATGGTGACGGCGCCCGGACGTCCAGCTTGGGTGATAATTTGCGCTTCTTGCTCGTGGAATTTGGCGTTCAAAACCTGATGCGGAATTTTCGCGTCACTGAGCATTTTGGATAAGCGTTCAGAATTTTCAATCGAAACTGTGCCGACTAGCACCGGTTGTTTGCGCTCTCGACAATCCTGGATGTCTTCTAGGATGGCTTCGTATTTTTCAGCGGTGGAGAGATAAACCAGATCGCCACGATCATCACGCACCATCGGCTGATGAGTGGGAATGACTACTACTTCCAAACCATAAATCTGTTGAAATTCAAAGGCTTCTGTGTCTGCTGTGCCAGTCATACCCGCCAGCTTTTTGTACAGACGGAAGTAGTTTTGAAAGGTAATGGAAGCGAGGGTTTGATTTTCCAATTGAATGGCTACGCTTTCTTTGGCTTCAATGGCTTGATGCAAGCCTTCTGACCAGCGCCGTCCTGGCATGGTACGTCCGGTAAATTCATCCACTATGACGATTTGATTGTTTTGTACTATGTAGTCAACATTGCGTTCAAATAGCACATGTGCCCGCAACGCAGCGTTGACATGGTGCATCAGCATAATATTTTGCGCGTCGTACAGGCTTTCACCGGCTTTTAACAACCCCGCTTCAATCATCATTTCTTCAATGTGTTGATGCCCTTCTTCGCTTAAAAACACCTGCTTAGATTTTTCATCTACCGCATAGTCGCCAGGTAAATCGTAATCGTCGTCTTTTTCTGGCATCCGCTCTTGCGGGGTTAAGGTTGGGATCATCTGATTGATGCGACGATAGAGCGCGGAACTGTCTTCAGCGGGACCGGAGATGATTAAAGGAGTACGGGCTTCGTCAATAAGGATGGAATCCACTTCATCCACGATGGCGTAATGCAAGGGACGCTGCACGCGCTCGCTGGCTTGGAACGCCATATTGTCGCGCAAATAATCAAAGCCAAATTCGTTGTTAGTGCCGTAAGTAATATCAGCAGCATAAGCGGCGCGGCGCTGTTCGGAGGAGAGTTCGGCAACTATCACACCCGTGCTTAAGCCCAGAAATTCATAGACTCGTCCCATCCAGGCAGCGTCACGTTTGGCTAAATAATCGTTGACTGTGACCACATGCACGCCCTTGCCAGGCAGGGCATTGAGATAAGCAGCTAAGGTAGCGACCAGGGTTTTGCCTTCACCAGTGCGCATTTCAGAAATTTTGCCCTCATGCAGCACCATGCCGCCAATCAATTGCACATCAAAGTGACGCATTTTTAGCACGCGCTTGCCAGTTTCGCGCACTGTGGCAAAGGCTTCCGGCAACAGGCTGTCAAGCTTTGCACCTTGGTTTAGACGTTCACGAAATTCGGCGGTTTTAGCCTGTAAGGCAACATCACTGAGTTGGCTATACTCAGCATCAAACGCATTAATTTGCTCAACCAGCTTATTCAGGCGCTTAAGAATGCGCTGATTGCGGCTGCCAAAAAGTTTAGTCAGGATATTTTTAATCATAGAGAGTATGCTACTGCGTTGCTTGGGGAGGGTTGGATTGTCCCAACTCCGGGACTCGAAGCGAATAAAGTCGCGGATTATACTACAATAGCCGCCTAGATGCGGGGTAAAAAATTGCCATGAATATTAGACTTGTTGCGGCTATGAAATCAATAAGTTACAAAAAACACCTTGATTTAACAACTACGGAAAATCAATGGGTTAGCTGAAATTGACTAAAATCTGAAAAATTGGGAGGGAGTCATGTTTCCAAACCCCGCATTTTTACTGGGTTTTATACCGCAACAAGTCTATTCTATGCGTAGAGATCACGCTGTTGTCAGGCGGAGTCGGGGCTTTATATGCAAAACATTACACAGATTTGTACGCAAAGATCAGTCGGATTGGGAGCATTATTGCGGCATCATGCCCACTTGCAAGCAGTTGGCAGATATTTAGCGGAATGTTTACCAGCACCTTTGCCTGAACATGTACAGGTGGCGAATGTACGCCAAGGGGTTTTATATCTACATGTTGACAGTTCTGCGTGGGGCAGTCGGGTGCGTTTTGTCATCCCACATCTATTAGCTTGCTGTCAACAGCGGCGAGAACTCAAAGAAATAAGTAGCATTCGCTTAAAAGTGCGCCCGCTTTCTATGATTCAACAGCGTCCGAAAAATAAACCGAAATTATCGCGCCATAACGCCACTCTACTTTCTCTCAATGCGGAGTTGACCGAGTACGCGCCTTTACGTTCAGCCTTATTGAAATTGGCAAGCAATGGTATTTGAACTGAACTCGATTTTTGTTTAAGAAACAAAAGCAGGATTTAAGAAAGCTAAGAGCGGATGAGCTTCTGCTTCATCATTAAAGCTAACCATTTCCCAAGCAGTGGCATGACTTAAGAGCGTGCGCAACAACAGATTATTCAATTCATGCCCTGATTTGTAGCCAACAAAAGCACCAATCAAGCTGTGTCCCAACAAATAAAGATCACCAATTGCATCGAGAATTTTGTGTTTAACAAATTCATCTTCATAGCGCAAGCCATCTTCATTTAAAACACGATATTCATCCATCACAATGGCATTATCCAAACTGCCGCCCAGGGCTAATTTTTGTTCACGTAGTAATTCAATTTCGTGCATAAAGCCAAAAGTTCTGGCGCGACTCACCTCTTTAACAAAAGAGGTTTGCGAGAAATCCAGTTCGACTGCTTGATTGCTACGCTTAAACGCCGGATGTTCAAATTCAATTTGAAAACGCACTTTGAAACCATCGTAAGGTTCAAAACGTGCCCATTTGTCACCTAATTTAACCTGTATTGGCTGTTTGATGCGAATGTAACGTTTGGGCGCGTTTTGTTCTTCAAAACCAGCAGATTGCAACAGAAACACAAAAGGACCGGCACTGCCGTCCATAATAGGAATTTCTGCTGAATTAACATCAATATAAGCATTATCAACACCTAAGCCGGCCATTGCAGACAAGAGGTGTTCTACTGTGGAAACCCGAATACCGTCGCTATTCACCAGCGTGGTAGATAAGCGTGTGTCGCCCACATTTTCGGCAGTTGCCTTGATACTGACAGAGGGTGATAAATCCATGCGCCGAAAAATAATGCCTGTATCTACAGGAGCAGGACGCAAAGTAATATAAACTTTCTCGCCTGTATGCAACCCAACACCTGTTGCCCGAATCACGCTTTTTAAGGTGCGTTGTTTTATCATTATTTTTCCTAAATATCTGAAAGTTAATGGCTTTAAAAGGCTGAGTCCAGCAAAGCAGCCTGCCTCATTATGCGGGTTGAAGGAAGACAAGTGCAGACCGGAAAAGTCTTTGAGTATGCCTAACAAACAACCTTAAATAGCAGCCGTATATTGCGGTGCAGTATAGCAAATTTTACAAAAAATTTCCGTTTACTAAGCTGCGCTATTAAGCCCGCAATATGTGTTCAACCCAATGAAAAGCGTAAAAAAATGGCGCTTGAATAAAGGGATTTATTCAAGCGCCTGGATACCTAAAAATCACCAGCGGTGGTGGTATGCCGCTTGGTGAAATAAAGAGCCTTCAACATCCGCAACCCACTTAATCAGCCTGGCGGCGCAAAAACGCTGGAATATCTAAGTAATCTGCGTCTGTTTCCTTGCCGCCTGCACCGATGTTTTCGGCTTCAGGGTGCTTATGACGCACCATTGTGGGACGCTCATAATGTGAATAATCAATGCTATCTGTTGTTTTTGTAGCGACTTTGCCGCGCTGCGGTTCGGGTGCTTTGGGTGTTGCCATTACCACTGCTTGGGGTTGCTGCTGTGTGGACGGTTCAGCATTTGCGCTCGGTTGGTTTTTGCTTGCGGCGCTGGAATGTGAGGTTTTGGGAGCGGAACGTGAGGAAACGCGCTCAACTCCAGTTGCAATCACTGTCACTCGCACTTCGTCAGTCATTTCTGGATCAATGACTGAACCGACTACGACGGTAGCATGTTCGGAAGCAAATTCTTCAATCACATCCCCCATTTCTTCAAATTCGCCGATGGTCATATCCAATCCGGCGGTCATGTTTACTAAAATACCCCGTGCACCAGCTAAATCAATGTCTTCTAACAACGGGCTAGAAATAGCATCTTTGGCGGCTTTGCGGGCACGATCTTCGCCACTGGCACGACCTGTACCCATCATTGCCATGCCCATTTCCTGCATGACGGTTGAGACATCGGCAAAATCTACGTTAATTAAGCCTGGGCGCGTGATGAGTTCAGAAATCCCTTGTACGGCGCTGTAAAGCACGTTGTTGGCGGCACGGAAAGCGTCAAGCAAGGAGGTGTCGCGTCCTAGGACGCTGAGTAATTTTTCATTAGGAATAATGATTAAAGAATCTACATGCTGGGTCAGCTCTTTAATGCCCTCTTCAGCAATGCTGGCACGTTTGCGCCCTTCAAAGGGGAAAGGACGGGTGACCACAGCAACAGTGAGAACGCCCAGCTCTTTGGCAATCTGTGCAATGATCGGTGTGGCGCCGGTACCTGTACCACCGCCCATGCCTGCGGTCAGGAAAATCATGTCTGTGCCTTCTAAGACGCCCATGATACGCTCGCGGTCTTCTAGTGCCGCCTGCTGTCCAATGCCAGGATTAGCGCCAGCTCCCAGACCTTTGGTTACATCTGTGCCTAATTGCAACACGGTGCGTGCGGAAGAATTCCTTAATGCTTGAGCATCTGTATTGGCTACGATAAATTCTACACCTTCTATGCTGCCAGCCAGCATATGCTCTACGGCATTACCGCCACCGCCACCGATACCCATGACTTTTATCACAGCATTTTGGCTGTAGGTATCCACTAACTCAAACACTTTAAACCTCCTCATAACAAAGCTTTTGATACGCTATGCTTTGGAATCGGGCGCACACCCGCTTGAATTTCATGCAAATAACTTACCACAGGCAAAGGATACTTAGTTTTACTGCCTGGTATTGACTGCATACTATCCCTTCACTGTTTTGATTTTCGACAATATTATCATAATACAGCAACCCAAAACACGATTAACCCGCTTAATAAAAATAGGCGCTGACTCGCTGCTTATAAACGATTTGTTCCGTTTTGCGATATTGGCAGCAGATCAAACAGCAACATTATTCTTTAAGAAGGTTGCAGCTTGATTAAAAATTACCTTGAAACCAGTTTGTAATACGCCCAAAAACTGAATTGAGTTTGTTGCCAGTGACGGTTTCTCGTCCACGCTCATTTCGGTGTTGATGACCAAAGAGCAATAAACCTACGCCAGTGGAGTGAATAGGATTTTTTACTACGTCTACTAATCCCGTGACATAGCGCGGGTAGCCTAAACGGACTGGCATATGAAAGACTTCTTCTGCTAATTCTACGGCACCGTCCATTTTTGCTGAACCGCCGGTTAAGACGATCCCCGCCGCAATTAAATCCTCATAACCGCTACGTCGAATCACTGATTGTACCAGGGTAAACAGCTCTTCAAAACGCGGTTCTACCACGTCTGCTAAAGTTTGGCGTGCTAACAAACGCGGCGGACGCGCACCGACGCTTGGCACTTCGATCATTTCTTCAGCATTGGCTAATTTGGTTAAGGCGCAAGCGTACTTGATTTTGATGTCTTCCGCATACTGAGTTGGCGTGCGCATGGCGACGGCAATGTCATTGGTAATTTGATCGCCGGCAATAGGGATCACCGAAGTGTAACGAATTGCGCCGTCGGTAAAAATGGCAATATCTGTAGTGCCGCCGCCGATGTCTACTAAGCAAACGCCCAGTTCTTTTTCATCTTCGGTCAACACGGCGGCGCTGGATGCCAGTTGTTCCAAAATCAGTTCGTCAACATCCAGTCCGCACAGGCGCACACATTTGATGATGTTTTGCGCGGCGCTGGCAGCACCAAACACTATGTGGACTTTGGCTTCCAAACGCACCCCAGACATGCCGATAGGTTCGCGGATACCCTCTTGATTATCAATGACAAATTCTTGCGGCAGAATATGCAGGATTTTTTGATCTGCGGGTACGGCAACCGCACGCGCTGCATCAATGACGCGATCAATGTCATCGCGGGTGACTTCTTTATCGCGGATAGCCACCACGCCGTTAGAGTTCATGCTGCGAATATGGCTGCCGGCGATCCCTGCATAAACCGAGTGAATTTCACAGCCGGACATTAATTCGGCTTCTTCGAGGGCGCGCTGGATGGAATGCACGGTGGAGTCAATATTGACCACGACGCCTTTTTTCAGTCCGTGAGAAGGATGTTGTCCTAAGCCGATCACTTCGACTTGGTTGCCGGACACTTCTCCAACGATGGCGACAATTTTCGATGTCCCTATATCCAGACCCACGATTAAATTCTTATCTTTCGCCATCTTAACTCCCTGCAAAATGAAAAATCATGATTTTTAATGGGTAGCGCGACCACAAAGCCTCTATTTTCCATTATATTCTGATATGACGCAAAGCCTGTTTTAGACTTGGGTTTTCCCGTCTTTTTGCTTTAAGGCCTGTAGCCACGCATTCTGCCCTGTTTTTTTCAGCGAAAATGCACCGCTACGCCGCTGTCGTAGCGTAAATCTAAGGCAAGAATCTCACCCGCTTGTGTGACCAAAGTATTTTGATAAAGCTGAATAAAACGCTGCCAGCGTGTCATGAGCGGTGCTTTGCCCAAAGTGACGCTAAACCAGGGCAGCGGTTGTGGAAAACTCAACCAGACTCGCCATTGCTGCAAAGCATCCAATTGTAGCGTTTCAATGCGTAAACCTGTCACTGTGAGCGCCTGTTGCAATGCCTGATATTGAGCAAGCATCTGCGCTTCGCTGCCAGGGATGC
This sequence comes from Thiomargarita sp., assembly GCA_020720115.1. GTDB lineage: Bacteria > Pseudomonadota > Gammaproteobacteria > Beggiatoales > Beggiatoaceae > BB31. The sequence goes on from DYPD01000024.1 coordinate 24,409, forward strand.
CATGTAAATGCGGCAAGGGTAAATCAGGAAATGCTTGGCTACCCAACGTAAAAAGTTCGCCTGCTGGGTTCAATAACATTTGTTGTGGCGCTTTGTCATCCAGCGTTTGCCAGTAGGCAACTGCTTGTTGTTCTTGTAGTTGTACGAACAGGGTTGCAGGCAAATGGCGCTCTATCTTTGCGCTACGCACCCAGGGTAATTGCAACAGGGTTTGTTGAATTTCTGCCATATTCAAACGCAGGATGTTGCCCTGCGCTACCCCGCGCAAAGCGGCTTGCACTTCCTGCGTGCGGATATGTTTAAGCGGCTGCGTTTGTCCGCTCGCATCTATGCCGCTAATGTCCACTTGACGCAACGGCAGGGTTTGCGGTTGCCGCAACCAGCTTGACACTCCCAGCAAAATACAGAACAGCAAAAGCAGCCAAAGCCATGTGCCAGGCAGTTTAAAAGTGGGCAAAGAGAGACTTCTTTTGGTTGTCGCCTTTGTCCGATAAGCGGCTTGCCGCCGCACACTGTTTTGTTTCGGCGGCGGTGTTTTCCCAGCTTGACGCGACGCACCTAGCGCCACGAAGTCTCCAAAATGGCGAGCACTAATGAATCAAAATCCAAGCCTGCTGCTTTCGCTGCCATTGGCACTAAGCTATGGTTGGTCATGCCAGGCGCGGTATTGACTTCCAGCAGCCAGGGTTGCGCATCGGCATCCAGCATTAAATCTACCCGCCCCCAACCGCTCGCACCTATGCTAGAAAACGCCTGCAATGCCAACGCTTTAAAGTGATTTTCTTGGGCTTCGGATAAGCCACTGGGACAAAAATACTGGGTTTGGTCGTCCTGATATTTGGCAGTGAAATCGTAGAAATCTCGTGGGGTTTGCAGGCGTATCAGCGGTAAGGCTTGCGCTTGCAAGAGGCTGGCAGTGTATTCAGCACCGCGAATGTAACGTTCCGCAAACACCTGCGAGGCGCAGGCATTAGCAGCAGCCCAAGCGGCGGGCAGATCAGCTGGGTCATCAACTTTGCTGATGCCCACGCTCGATCCTTCTAATGCGGGTTTAATCATCAAAGGCAAACCGAGTTGCTCAACGACTGAGCTCCAATCGGTTTGCGCATCCACCAAAATCACCGGCGGCGTCGGTAGCCCTACACTCTGCCAAAGTTGCTTAGTGCGCAATTTATCCATTGCCAAAGCAGAACCCAGCACACGGCTGCCCGTGTAAGGAATACCCAAGAGTTCTAGCAAGCCTTGCATAGTGCCATCTTCACCACCGCGCCCGTGTAACGCAATAAACGCACGATCCGGCTTCGCCTCAAGCAATTGTTCTATGAGGTTGTGCTGCGGGTCTATAGCCTGCGCATTGACCCCCTTGCGTTGCAAGGCGGCTAACACTGCTTGTCCGGAGTTGAGAGAAACTTCACGTTCGGCGGAGTTTCCACCCATTAACACCACCACTTTGCCATATGCTTCAATGTGCATCTTATTGCTCCTTATTCATTTTTATGGATTTTGCTGACAGCCAAGGTTTTATCATACCGTCATCCATGCTCGCTGCTAGACAATTTTCTAACTGAATGTCGTGCATATAGCCGCTAAAAGCAATAATGGGAATACGAGAAATAGTTGGTTGACTGTGTTCCCAAAGTCCGAATGGCGCGTGTTGCGCCCAAACCATCCAGACCCAGCATGTCTAAATCCATCAAAATCAAGTCATACACACCTTGCTGTACTGCCTCTAGCGCCTGTTCGCCGTCGCTTACGGTCTCTGCCTCATAGCCTAAAAGCTGAAGTTGCTCTTGGGTTAAACGACGGTTAGCTGCGTCATCGTCTGCTACCAGGTGCGGAATATGGGGGGCTTGCATGTTTGAAATTTACTGAAATCTAAATGATATTAATCAGTTGTGCGCGGATCACGCAACAAATCGCCCGGGCATACCCATTGATGATCTGCAAGCGCCTGACACAAATGCGGACAATCAGACCACTTAAACCGCAAAAATATCGTTGGTAAAAGCCTCGTCTAACTTGCGTAACGCGGGTAATGTCAGACTAATGCAAACGCCGGGGCGATCTTCTCGGTTATTCAAACGGCACTGCCCGCCTGCACTCCAAATGATTGCCGCCACCTTGGTGAGTCCCAACCCCATGCCTGCGACTTCGCCGGTAAAACTTTTTTCATTCTGGTAATAAGGACGCCAGACCTTATCCAGTTCTTCTACAGGTAAGTGCACGCCATCATCTATAAGTTGTAAAATCAGGGTGTCAGATGCACCTGATTTTATTTTACATAACAGACTAGGATTTTTTTGTGGGTTGAATTTTTTTGCATTATTAAGCAAGTTGACAAAGACCGTTTGCCAATCGCTCGTGCTTAAACTAAAGAGTTGTTTAAGAAACTCATGAGGCACATGCGTGTGCAATCGAATATCTTGTTTCTCAGATTCCGCTTCTAGCAACGTCAGGATTTGTAACACACTGGTATGCCGTTCTTCTTGAATCAATCCGACCGCATTCAGGGTTTCAACATAAGTAATAATTTCTTGTACCTGTTGTTGCAACTTATCTGCGCTACTAATGGCTAAATCTAAAAACTCCATCAAATCCGCACTCATTTGCCCGTTTAGCTTGGTTTTTAGCAACGGCAAAATGCCCATAGTACCTAATGGACTCAATAACTTATGCGAGACCAGTGCTTCAAAAGTGCAGGTACGCCGCTGCAAACTGACTTGATTGCTGACATCACGCAATTGCACCAACATCCCATCAACACTAGCGGGTGAATGAAAAGTGCGCACATCCAACCACAGAGCATGGCTTTGGCGAGTTTCGGAACGCACTAAATACAGGGATTCTGGCGTATCCGTTGGCGGCGGCCAGTGTGCCCATAATGCCTCTGGCTGACATTGGTAATGGCGTTGCACATGGCTTACAAATTCAATAGGCGCAGTCTCCTTATCTAACACTGTGGGTAAATGCAGAAACTCTCGTGCGCAGGCATTGGCATACACAATTCCCCCCGATTCATTAAGCAACACATAACCTTCACTCGCTTGATCCACCACCCACTGAAACTTGCGTTGTTCATTGATCAAACGGCGATAGCGATTGAGGCGCATAATGGTACGCAAACGAGTGCGCAATTCCATGCGATCACAGGGCTTAATGAGAAAATCGTCTGCGCCTGCTTCAATCCCCTGTAAACGGGAATCTCTATCGTTCATTGAAGTCAGCATTAAAATCGGCACCGTCGAAAGCAGTGCGTCAGAGCGCAGATGGCGGCATAATTCGCGTCCATCCATGATTGGCATCATCAGGTCAGTGATAACAATGTCAGGCTGGACGCGCCGAGCTATTTCCAAACCTTCAGCACCCTGTGTGGCAAAGCTTAATTGGTAGCCCTCGTTGCGTAACGCACCTTGCAACAGGCCGCGAGCTTCTGCGTCGTCATCAACGATTAAGATGTGGTTTTGCATAGCGAATTTTGCTGCTCCCTAATGACATCATGCCTTAACATAGGACGATAAACCTAAACCGGGTATTCTAAAGGCTCTATAGACCCGCTTAAACAGGCACCAATGGATTGTAACAATGCAGGTTTTTTTTCGTCATATTTCGATTAAAAGTAAATTGCGCCTGGTGATTTTATTGATCAGCGGCGCGGTTTTATTATTAGCCTCAACAGCCTTTATTATCAATGATCTTATCCAGTTTCGCCGCGACATGGTGGGTGGCTTGATCATACTGGCAGACTTAGTAGGATTTAACAGCACCGCTGGGCTGCTGTTTAAGGATGCTCAAGCGGTGCAAAACAGCCTAACAGTTTTGCAGGTTGAGCCGCATATTTTGTTTACGCATGTCTATAATGAACAAGGAGAAATCTTCAGCTGCTATACTCGCCAAGAACTGAGCAAGGGGGTAACTGATGCGGACCCTAGTATTATTCAACAAGCACTGGCACAGCCTAAACCTCTGTATTTTTTTAGTAAGTTTTATGTGGATGTGTTTAAGCCGATCTTTTTTCAAGGAGAGTTTGTTGGTACTGTACACATGCGTTCGGATTTAACCGCCTTTGATGAACACTTGCTAAAAGCAGGCTCTATTATTATCACTACGCTGTTTATTTCTTTGTTGTTAGCATTTGCTTTAGCTTCTTGGTTTCAACAGATGTTGACCGCACCCGTTTATCATCTGCTCAATACCATAAATCAGATACCTATACTGAAAAATTATGCCATTCGTGCGCATAAAACAACAGATGACGAGCTGGGACGTTTAATTGATGGTTTTAACAACATGCTGGCACAAATTCAAAAGCGGGATATAGAGTTACAAGAATACCGCCAGCATTTAGAGGATATGGTCATCAAGCGCACTGATGAGTTGCAAGAATCTTGGGATCAAGCCCTCACGGTCAACGATATTCTACAGCGCCGCACCCAAGAACTCGCAGAAGCCAGGGATCAAGCCGAGGCTGCCAGCACTGCTAAAAGTACCTTTTTAGCCAATATGAGCCACGAGTTGCGCACGCCCTTAAATGGCATTCTCGGTTATGCACAAATTCTCAATCGTAACAATCAGTTAGATGAGCAACAACGAAAAGGCATTCAAATCATCCAAAGCAGCGGCGAATATTTGCTAACGCTGATTAACGATATTCTTGATCTCTCAAAAATCGAAGCCGGACGCATGGAATTGCATCCAACTGAATTTAATCTGCCGGTTTTTTTGCACACCATTGTGGAAATTTTCAAATTGCGGGCACAAAGCAAAGGTATTGTGTTTACCTATCAAGCCGATAATTCTTTGCCCGCAGTGGTACTGGGCGATGAAAAGCGCCTGCGGCAGATTTTTATGAATTTGTTAGGCAATGCGCTGAAATTTACTGAACAGGGTAAGGTGTTGCTTAGCGTGCAACATGCGTCTGAGCAGGGCTTGGTTTTTAAGGTGAAAGATACGGGTATTGGTATTACCGAAACGGATTTAGAGAAAATTTTTTCGCCTTTTCATCAAAGTGGCTCTTATTTGCAAAAGGCACAAGGCACGGGTTTGGGTTTATCTATCACGAAAAATCTCGTCACCTTAATGCAGGGTATGATTGAAGTACAGAGTCGTTTAGGCGAAGGCAGTGAATTTTGTGTGCAATTACCGCTACCCGTCATCACCACACAGGCTGCGCAAGCTACCACGGAAAACACTCAAACAGTACGCGCATATCGTTGTACTACAAGCCCAGATTACCGCTATAAGATTTTGATTGTTGACGATAAAATTGAAAATAGAGGGGTCTTATTGAATTTGCTCAAACCCTTAAATTTTAGTTTGCAAGAAGCAGAAAACGGACAGCAAGCAGTAGATATTGCGCAGGATTGGCAGCCTGATTTGATTTTGATGGATTTGCTCATGCCAGTTTTGGATGGTTTTGATGCCACACGCCAGATTTTGACGTCGCCTAATTTGCCAAAGCTGCCTATTATTGCCATTTCTGCCAGTGTATTTGGCGAACACCGTCAGCAAAGTAGTGCCGCTGGATGTTGTGATTTTGTGGGTAAACCCTTTCAGGTCAGAGAGTTGCTTGAAGTGTTAGGAAAGCATCTGGCATTAGACTGGATATATGCTGAAGAATCTAGCGAAAACAACGCATTGCGCGAAGCAGAAAAGCTGGAGGAACTACCGCCCCAAGCCGCTTTGGAACAATTGCAAGCGTTAGCACAACGCGGACATATCAATGGCATCTTGAGTTTTCTTGAAGAATTGCGCGAGCAATACCCAAGCACGCAGATTTTATTAAACAAAATCAAAGTTTTGGCTGAAAATTTTGAGGACGAACAGATTTGTAACCTAGTGGATACGCTACTGATGACAACATAGCAGTAAGGTAAAGCGCCAGCCCCGTTGCCTTTTGCTGCACGCTAACATCCATTATAGTTGTTTTACATCTGATACTTGCTGATTGACGCTTCAATCACCGCACAATCCCAATAAAAGCCCTAATTCCAAATAGGAGTTTCACCATGATTAGCCATACGCCTAAACCAGACACCTTACTGATTGTTGATGACACGCCCGCCAATTTAAATCTGTTGTTTGATTTTTTGAACGCTGCCAATTTTGAAGTGTTGGTTGCCAAAAATGGGAGTAGCGGTTTGCGCAAAGCAGAATTAGCTAAACCCGATCTCATTTTGCTAGACGTGATGATGCCCGGAATGGATGGTTTCAGTGTTTGCAAAGCCCTTAAAGAACAAGAAGATACGCGATTTATTCCGGTTATTTTTATGACCGCATTAAGCGATACAGTGGATAAGGTGAAAGGTTTGCAACTGGGTGCGGCTGATTACATCACCAAGCCTTTTCAGCAAGAGGAAGTGCTGGCAAGAATCCAGACACAATTACGCTTGCACCGCTTGCAACAAGAATTAGCCGAAAAAAATATACTGCTGGAGCAACAAAACCAAGCTTTGTCAACGGTGGTGGATGCTTTGCAAGAAGCCAAACAGACAGCGGAAGCCGCAAATCTGGCAAAAGGCCAATTTCTTGCCAACATGAGCCATGAATTGCGCACGCCGATGAATGCTATTTTGGGCTACGCGGAAATTTTACGCGACGAAGCCGACGAGCTACCAAAAAAAGAATTTTCCGAAGATTTACAAAAAATTTCCGTTGCCGGGCAGCATTTGATGATGTTAATCAACAGCGTGCTGGATTTTTCCAAAATCGAAGCTGGACGTATGCAGTTGTTTAACGAGACTTTTCTGGTTAATGATTTACTCTACGATGTAAAAATTTCGGCTCAACCGCTGGCACTTAAACAAAACAATAGCTTGCAACTCGAAGCGCCGGATCAGTTGGGGGAGATTACTGGCGACATGACCAAAATGCGACAAATTTTGCTGAATTTGCTGAGTAATGCGTGCAAATTCACTGAAAATGGACAGATCACGTTGGGCGTTGCCTGTTATACAGAACAAAATAAAGAATGGCTGGAGTTTCAAGTCATAGACACCGGCATTGGAATGACGCCCGCACAGCAAGAAAAAATCTTTCAGGCATTTGCCCAAGCCGATGCTTCTACTACGCGCCGCTACGGCGGCACGGGTTTGGGTTTATCCATCAGTCGTCGTTTAGCAGAAATGATGGGTGGCGCTTTATTGGTTGAGAGCGAATATGGCAAGGGCAGTCGCTTTATTTTGCGCTTGCCGCGCAACAGCCCGCACAGCACCCAACAACTTCCTATGGCTGTTGTAGAACAAATCAGCGCCACATCTGCCATTGACGGCACTGTGTTGCTGGTTTCTTCTGATGCCTTGTCTTGCGGGACTTTGTTTAATTATATCAATAAATTGGGCTATAAAACCCTGATCGCTGGCAACGTCTGGGAAGCTTTGCACTTAGCCCGCGAGCATCATCCTGATTTAATCACTTTAGATGTGCTAAACCCACAGGCAGAGGGCTGGTCATTTTTGTCGCAGTTTAAGCAAGAGCAGGGTTTATCACATATTCCGGTATTATTGCTGTCTGTCAATGAAAGCGAGAATAACGGCTATGCGCTGGGCGCTTCGGCTTACATGATTAAGCCCGTTGAGCAGGCGGAGCTGAATAAATTACTACACCGCTACGCACCGAGAAATGGGGCAGATGCCCCTAAAGTGTTGGTAGTGGATGATGATCAAGCCACCCGTGAGATGTTGGCGCGGCAATTAGATAAGGCAGGTTGGCAGGTAGAAACGGCTAATAACGGGCGTCAAGCCTTGGTTGCATTGGAAAAAATCCTACCTGATTTAATCTTGTCCGATCTGATGATGCCTGAAATGGATGGTTTTGAATTGATTGAACATTTACGCCGACACGCGCAATGGCAGGCGATTCCAGTGGTGGTGTTGACGGCTAAAGACATCAGCTCGGAAGAGCGACAACGCCTACACGCAGGGGTGAGCCGCGTGTTCCAAAAAGGCGCTTACAAACGTGAAGATTTACTGAGAGAAGTACGCATGGCATTGATGACAGCCCAATACGAGGCATACCACCCCCTATAGGCAAAAGTCACTTAGCATAGTAAAACTCTGATCAAAAAACATAGAAGTTGAAGATCATGCCTTTATACTTTTGCAATTAGGCTTTATACTGTGAGACTTGTTTGGGGTTTGACTCCCGCAGAGCAGAGCTTTAATCGCTGTTTGAGGCTTTAACCTGCGACCGAGCAATCACACAGAACCCAAAGCGAAAGTGGCGAAATCGGTAGACGCGCTGGTTTTAGGTGCCAGTGGGGTAACCCGTGAGAGTTCGAGTCTCTCCTTTCGCACCATTAAAACTCGGTTTCACAATGCAAGACTCCTCGTGTTCGGTTAAACAGCCAGGATTCGGTGTTAGCAGCTTGGCGTGTTGAGAATTGATTGTCGCATCTAGGCACTTAATTGCGAAACAAGTTTCTACCCTTATCTTCCAGCTTAAAATTTTAAACCTTTCCATTGAGGTGTTGTTAAGAGGTAACCATGCAGGTATCAGTTGAAATCAATGACCTTGAGTGTCGCATGACGGTTGGTGTACCCCGTATGCGAGTAGATGAAGAAGTACAAAAACGCCTGGTAGACTTGGCGCGTAAAAGCCGTATTAACGGTTTTCGCCCTGGTAAAGTGCCTGTGCGAGTCATACAGCAGCGTTACGGTGAGCAGGTTCGCCAGGAAGTGCTGGGTGAATTGACTCAGGAAAGTTTTCAAAACGCCGTGATGCAAGAGCAGTTACGTCCAGCAGGAATGCCTTCGATTGAGTTTGATGAAGAAGATAACAACGCTGAACATATCTCTTTCACAGCCGCTTTTGAGATTTATCCAGAATTAGCAGAGATACAACTGGCTGGCATCAGCGTAGAAAAAGTTACCGCTGAAGTTGCAGAAACAGATATTGATGCAATGATCAGCAAGTTGCGCGAACAACGTAAAGGCTGGGAAATTGTTGCACGCGAAGCACATGAAGGTGATGCCTTGTCAATTAACTTTGAAGGCTTCCTGGAAGGTGAAGAAGCGTCGTTCAACGGCGGAAGCGCGGAAAATTATTTTCTGGAATTAGGTGGCGGTCGCCTGATTGAAGGTTTTGAAACGGGTTTGATAGGTTGTCAAGCAAACGAGCAACGGACGCTAAATCTGGTTTTTCCCGAAAACTACCAAAACGATGAACTCGCAGGTAAAGCTGTTCGCTTTGAAATAACTGTGCATTCTGTTCAGGAAGCTAAATTACCTGAAGTAGACGCTGATTTTATCAAGTCTTTTGGAGTTGAAGCGGGTGAACAAGAAGCTTTCCGCGCTGATATACGCGACAACTTGGAGCGCGAACTGACGGATACTTTGCGTGGACGTCTAAAGCAACAGGTGTTGGATAAGCTCCTGGAGCACAACGATATTAAAGTGCCTAAAGCTTTAGTGGAAATGGATGCTAAACAGCTTAAAGAAAACGTGGAAGCTGAATTTACCAATAAAGGTCTTGATCTGGCTTATCTTAATCTACAGACTGAGCTGTTTATTGAGCGTGCGAGTAAACGTGTCAAACTGGGCATTTTGATTGCTGAAATCATCAAACAAAATAGCCTGCATCCGCCAGCCGAAAAAATACGCAATATGGTAGAAAATGTAGCAGCTACCTATGAAGAACCTGAGACTGTTATTGCTTGGTTTTATTCAGACCCAGAACATCTCAAAGAAATTGAAGCCAGCGTATTAGAAGATGAAGTGGTTAATTGGGTGTTGGAGCGTGTAACAGTTACAGAAACCGCTCGTTCTTTTGCTGAAGTCATTCATCCTGATGTGGATGCGGATAACAACACTGAAGTCAATGCAGATGCCTGATACAAATCTGCTGATGGAGAATAATAAGTGAGTTTTCTTACCCCAGATGTAAGTATGCACGCCCGACCAATCACTGCGGCGGGTGGGTTAGTGCCTATTGTGGTAGAGCAGTCAGCACGCGGTGAGCGTGCTTATGATATTTACTCGCGCTTACTCAAAGATCGTGTGCTCTTCATTGTCGGACAAGTAGAAGACTACATGGCAAATTTGGTGGTGGCTCAATTGCTCTTTTTAGAGTCAGAAAACCCAGAAAAAGATATTCATTTGTATATCAATTCTCCGGGGGGATCAGTCACTGCTGGCATGGCTATTTACGATACCATGCAGTTTATCAAACCTGACGTGAGCACCCTATGTATTGGTCAAGCTGCCAGCATGGGGGCTTTATTGCTGGCGGGTGGCGCAACTGGCAAGCGTTATTGTTTGCCGCATTCGCGCATGATGATTCATCAACCGCTGGGCGGTTTCCAAGGACAGGCGTCTGACTTTGACATTCATGCACGGGAAATCCTCAAGGTTCGTGATCGTCTTAATAAAATTCTTGCCCAGCATACCAAGCAAAGTTTGGAACAAATTGCAGCGGATACCGAACGCGACAATTTTATGGATGCAGAAGAAGCTTTGGCTTATGGCTTGATTGATAAAATCATGGATAAACGAGAATCGTCCGTGAAAGAAAAAGCCTAACTAGCGGCGGATTAGGAGCATCTCAATGAGTCATGACAAAAAAGGCAAATCAGGCGACGACGAACGTCTGTTGTATTGCTCTTTTTGCGGGAAAAGCCAGCACGAAGTGCGCAAATTGATTGCAGGTCCCTCTGTGTTTATTTGCGATGAATGTGTTGAGCTCTGTAATGACATTATTCGTGAAGAAATTCAGGAAAATGCAGAAAGTGGTAAACAACGTGCTTTGCCTACGCCGCATGAAATCAAAGCTTGGCTGGATGAATATGTGATAGGGCAGGAACACGCCAAGAAAATCCTTGCCGTTGCGGTTTACAATCATTACAAGCGCATTGAATCTGGCATCAAAAAAGACGATGTAGAATTGGCTAAAAGCAATGTATTGCTTATAGGACCTACGGGTTCTGGCAAGACTTTGTTAGCGGAAACTTTAGCACGTTTGCTTAACGTGCCCTTTACTATCGCAGATGCCACTACATTGACTGAAGCGGGTTATGTTGGTGAAGATGTAGAAAACATCATCCAGAAGCTTTTGCAAAAATGTGATTATGATGTCGAAAAGGCACAAACTGGCATTATTTACATTGATGAAATTGATAAAATTTCGCGTAAATCAGACAATCCTTCTATTACCCGTGATGTATCTGGGGAGGGCGTGCAGCAGGCATTGCTTAAACTTATTGAAGGCACTATAGCTTCTGTTCCTCCCCAGGGAGGACGTAAGCATCCTCAGCAGGAATTCCTGCAAGTGGATACGTCAAATATGTTGTTTATTTGCGGTGGTGCTTTTGCAGGTTTGGAAAAAGTAGTGCGTGCGCGTTCAGAAAAAAGCGGTATTGGTTTTTCTGCGGAAGTCAAAAGCAAAGACGATAAAAAAACACTGAGTAAGTATTTATCAGAAGTTGAACCAGAAGACTTGGTTCGCTATGGGTTAATCCCTGAATTTGTTGGACGTCTGCCGATCAATGCAGTGCTACAAGAACTGAATGAAGAGCAATTAATTCAAATTCTAACTGAACCTAAAAACGCACTTTCTAAACAATACCAACGCTTGTTTGAAATGGAAGGCACAGAACTAGAGTTTCGAGAAGATGCTTTGCGTACTGTAGCAAAGAAGGCAATGGATAGAAATACAGGGGCGCGTGGTCTACGTTCCATCCTGGAAAATGTATTGCTAGACACTATGTATGAATTGCCATCAATAACGGGGGTCAGCAAAGTAATAGTAGATTCTGCTGCTATTAAAGGCGAATCTAAACCTTTGATGCTCTTTAATCAAACAGAAAAAGCACGAGTGAATGCGGGCGATATGTAGGTAGCCTGGCTTGCACTGTTACTAAAAAGCCTCCGGTTTTTGTAAGCTGGAGGCTTTTTTATGCGCCAAACAAGGCGGTTGATGTTATTTTCCAATGCAAAATTCTGAAAAAATCTTACCTAATAAATCATCGCTGGTGACGGTTCCGGTGATTTCTCCTAGCGCCTTTTGCGCCTGACGCAACTCTTCTGCTAACAACTCATTGTAACCGGCGCGTGCTTGTTCCAAACTGTTTTCAATGGCTAAATGGGCGTGTTTTAGCGCCTCCAGATGTCGCCGCCGCGCCATGAGTGCCCCACCGGATTCGGTTTGCGCTTGGCTTTGCAAGCCTGCACAGCGTTTCAACCAGTCATACAGCAATTCAAGTCCGGCACCGGTTTTGACTGATAAACGCAAGCTGTGTTCAGTTACAAAACCAGGCGGCTGACCGCTGAGGTCGCATTTATTGCATAGCAGCAAATGTGGGATTTGTAACGGCACTTCAACGGGCAGCTCTGTTTGTGCTTCTTCTGCTTCGCGGTCGTCCACCAACAGCAGCACTGCGTCAGCATCCTGGAGTGCCAGCCGCGCACGGCGGATGCCTTCTTGTTCAACCGGGTCGGTGGTGTCACGCAAGCCAGCGGTATCTGTGATGTGTAATGGCATCCCGTCTAGGTTCACGCTGTCGCGGATGATGTCGCGGGTGGTGCCAGGAATATCTGTAACAATGGCGGTCTCGCGTTGGGTTAAGCGATTGAGTAAACTCGATTTTCCGGTATTTGGCTTGCCAATAATGACGATTTGCATTCCTTCGCGCAGCAGGCTGCCTTGTTGGGCTTGCGCTAAAATCTGTTGCACCTGTTGCAACAGGTGCGCGAGTCTGTGGAGCACCTGTCCGTCGGCAAGCAAATCAATTTCTTCGTCGGGAAAGTCTATTCCGGCTTCAATGTAGCTGCGCAAAGCTGTCAAGGCTTCAACCAATTCATTGATTTTTTTTGAAAACTCACCTTGAAGTGAACGCATGGCGCTACGTGCCGCTTGAATGCTACCACTGTCTATGAGATCGGCAATCGCTTCGGCTTGTAGCAAATCAATTTTGCCATTGAGAAAGGCGCGTTCGCTAAATTCTCCTGGACGTGCTGGGCGTGCACCCAGTTCCAGCACCGCTTGAAGCAAACGATCCATTACCACAGTGCCGCCATGTCCTTGTATTTCAATAACTTCCTCACCAGTAAAGGAGTGCGGTGCAGGAAAATAGAGGGCTATTCCCTGATCTAAAAGCTCGCCTTGACGATTGTGAAAATGGCATAGGCTGGCGTGGCGTGGGTGCGGCAATTGCCGCGTGAGGTGTTGCGCAATGATTGGCGCGAGTGCGCCAGAAATGCGGATTATACCAATGCCGCCACGCCCTGGCGGTGTTGCCAGAGCGGCAATAGTGTCGGTGTTCTGGAGTTTGGGGAGGAAAGCGTTTTTCACTGCACGTTCCTATCTTTACCTAAAGAGCCGAACCAATAAAAACGCAGATACCATTTGATGCTGTCCCAAACCGCACGAAGGCTGGGACGGGGGCGTTGGCTAAAATTCTCGTCATTAATGAAAATCACCCGTGGCGACAACCAAGACAGGGTAAGAAAAGACTCGTAATCCGATTGGATGATCAAATCATAATGGTTATACAGTTTCCAAAAAGCATAGCGTCGTTTCCAGCGACCAAAGGGCAAATGCAGAAATTGTGCGCCAGGAACTTGGTAAATGCGCAATTGCGTAAAGGGATCGGCGAGAAATTCGACTTCTAATTCTGGGCGTTGATGCTGTGCTTGAATGATGATTTCTTGAATTTTCGTAGCCTGTAGATTCACTTGACTAATGAGGACGCGCTTAATGCGTTTGTCCATAAAAACTTCGCTGATTTGTGCGTTGGGTTTATAGGGCGCATCAAGTTTGATGTCTTTCTTGCCCAGCCGATTATTGAGAAAGTCTGCCACTGCATCTCGGTGCAAACGGCTTAAATCGCTTTTACCTAAGAGCGCATAATAACCCGCTTTTTTCAGGATATGGAGCATACGATGACGTAGCATTTTTTGGGTTGTGCCCAAGGTTTTTGCCAGTACCAGCACGTTGCGATTGTCGTAATAGAGCACCCAAGTAGGGATTTTTGCGGCTGCGGATAAATGCCAAATGACTGATTGTGCTGATACCACTACGCGATGTCCCATACGCCCAATGCGCAAGCACCAATCTACATCATCAAAATGAATAAAGAAGTCTTGCCATAAACCGGCTTCTTTGGCAACTGTTGCACGCACTAATAAAGAGGCGGCTGCGACATATTCAACGTCCATATAGGGTTGGCAGTGCAATAAGGCTTTACTTAAATCCAGGGTTTCATCTCGAATCATTTCTTGTGGCTGGCGTCCGCGCCAATGTAAAATTTCTTCAAAATGCCGGTTTAACATGAGGGCGCCATCTAAGGGATTCACATAAGCACCCATTTCATTAATACGCCAAGGAAAATCCAGTTGCATCATAGTTGAACCTGCAACTGCAATATCCTCGTTTTGTTCCATGATTTCTACTAAGGCAGTTAATGCGTGGCGATGCACTAATACATCATTATCCAATAGCCACAAATACTGGTATTTACCCTCTGGTTGCGCAAAGGCATGGGCGAGTCCGGTATTAAAACCGCCGGTGCCGCCAATGTTTTCTGGATTGCAAATCAATTGGACTTGCGGATGTTGAGCGCGAATGGCTTCTACCGTGCCATCGGAACTGGCATTGTCCACTACCAGCACTTCAAATAGTGCAGCGGGATAATCCAGGTTGGTTAAAGCATCCAACAATTCCAACACATATTTCTTTTTATTCCAGGTGACGACAATGATGAGGATTTTTGCACTAGGGGTTTGATTCATGAGTAAAGCAACTTAGGTTGGGATAATCTGAATATGCCAGAACATTTGTTTGTTCTCGACAATAGCGGCGTTAAGAAAATACGCTGGACATTTTAGCGCGCTGTTACGCGCTCGTCTGCTGTATAAGAGGCGCAGTAGCGCAAAGCTGTTAGGGTGCGACGGGCGTCAATTCTGTCCAGGTGATCCATTTCTGCGCTTTTTCGGCGGGCAATGTACCCACTGGCGAGGGCGGCTGACCTTCTGGCACTATGAAATAATCCAGTGGTTTATCCAGCAATGCGTGCGTTGTGCCGGAACTGACTGCGACCTTGCCTTCCAGCAGACAAAGTAGCGTTTTTCCCTCCAACCAAGCCGATCCCCATATATCTGTGCCACGAATGCCGGCTGTGATGGATTTTCCCACTTTTATCTGAATGTCCCGTGCTGCAGGTTCTTCAGCAGTAAAGCGAAACACACCTTGTACAATTTCCAAGGCGGCACTGAATAATCCGCCCTCGGTTTCGGGTGGCAGAATGTTGGACAGATTTACAATACTGTACTCGCCGAGTTTCACAATGCTGTCATCCGGTAATTTTAGGATGACCCGCGCTTTTTCGCCGGTGCGGATTTGATCGCCAGAGACTAAAGCCATGTGCTCAATGGCTGCATAGCTGTTGTCGCCGCGCACCACCCAAGCATCGGCTTGTACCGCAGTGATTTCTGCTTGTGGCGCGGCTTGACTATAACCAGCCACACCAGCAAGCCACAAAATACCTATAAAAATGCTGAAAATACGCATACGCTTCCTTTCTGGCAGAAGATTGACAAAAAAACGCTATAATCGTCGCAGCCTCGCTCAATCTAAATGCTGGACTTGGCTAGTGAGCAGCCATTTTCATCTTAACATAAACAGGACGCTTCCCATGCTGATGTATCCCCAAATAGACCCTATTTTGCTTCAGTTAGGTCCGCTGAAAATACACTGGTACGGATTCATGTATTTGCTGGCGTTTAGTTCCGGCTGGCTGTTGGGCATTTACCGTGCCCGCTTGCCAGGCTCGCCTTATACTCCAGAGCAAGTTGGCGATCTGGTGTTTTATGTGGCGGTTGGTGCGGTATTGGGCGGACGTTTGGGCTATGTGCTGTTTTATAACTTGCCACTTTATCTCGCACATCCGTTGGATATATTCAAGGTTTGGCAAGGCGGCATGGCGTTTCATGGTGGTTTGCTCGGTGTGTTACTGGCAGTTTGGTGGTTTGCGCGTAAACAACAACGCGGCTTTTTTGCCAGCACCGATTTTCTAGCGCCCTTAGTGCCTGCGGGATTAGCCTTTGGGCGCTTGGGCAACTTCATCAACGGCGAACTTTGGGGCGCACCGACCACAGTCCCCTGGGGTATGGTGTTTCCGCATGTGGATGACCAACCGCGCCATCCTTCACAACTCTATGAATTTGCTCTGGAAGGCGTGTTACTTTTTATATTGCTTTGGTGGTTTGCGCGTAAGCCGCGTCCGACGATGGCGGTATCCGGCTTATTTCTGATTGGCTACAGTTGCTTTCGTTTTCTGGTGGAATTTGTGCGAATGCCCGATGCGCATATCGGCTACCTCGCCTTTGGCTGGTTGACAATGGGGCATGTGCTGACGCTACCCATGCTGTTTTTTGGCGGGTTATTGATGTTGCTTGCCTATCAGCGCAAAACCTAGGCTTTAGGATCATGACCCTATCCCCACATAGTTACACAGTCAGCGCATACAGCGCGCAATACCCCCCTCACAACAGGAGTTCCCATATGCCCTCTCTCTTTGAACCTTTTGCCTTGCCATGCGGCGTAACGCTGAATAACCGTTTAGCGATGGCGCCCATGACCCATTGGTCGAGCCATCCAGACGGCACTGTGTCTGATGTTGAACTGGCGT
>DYPD01000025.1 GCA_020720115.1 Thiomargarita sp.
TTGATTATAAAAATAATCCTTATTTTACAGTAAATTACTCACCTTGACAGGGCTGCCCCATCATTCCCATTTCCACTCTCATCCAACGCATTGGCATTAAACGGATAATACGCCACCAAACTATCCGCCGGATTGGGATGCAAAGCTGCCCGATCATAAGCTTTCAACCCCGCTAACACCTGCGCGGCTTGCTGCGGGCAATTGCTGGTGTCATTCAAACAATTTTCTCCCGTTTGACGCGCCATCTCAGCTTCGTTTTCCAGTTGCGTGGAAAGCAGCGTCAATTGCTGGCGGCGTGTATCGGATAACGACAGCACCAGAGTTTGTAAAACTGTTTCATGGTCTTTTAACAATTCCTGGTATTTGTCCGGCAGTTGTTTGCGCGCATTTTCCACCTCGGGCGTGACTTCTACCGGCAAATCAGGCACACCATAAATAGCGCTATAAGGACAATATTTGTAAGCCGTCACCGTTGGCGGGGCCCGCACGCCGCTGATAAAGTCTTCGCTGGCGACATATTGCGCAATTGCATCCAATGCCTGAGTACAGGCGCTTAAATTATCCAAGCTACAATTAAACACATAGCTGCCGCCTAGAATGCGGCTGAGTTGTTCGACATTGCCGCCTTTTTGAATGGCTTCTAAGCGCACCGAAGAAGTTTTGCGGGTGGATTCGGAGAGTTTTTCAAAGGACGCATTAAAACTGGCGGAGAAAGGTTTACAGCAGATTTGCAAATTGGCAATGCCGGCGGAAGCGCTGGCTTTGAATTCGTTTTTCTGGTATTCCGAGGTGAAATTGAAATCCAGTTTAACCGACAGATTCGCGCCTTTGTCAGTTTGGCTCACATAATTGTTGCCACAGTATTTCTTGAAAGCGCAGGCATCTTGATTCAAATTGTTGCCAGTCGCATTCAGCGGATTATTAGAATCCACTGTGGCATCGGCAGTGCCAAAATTGATGTCATAATCCAGTACAAACGACTGGTTAAATTGAGTTTCATGGAAAATCTTTTCATAAGTAACATTGGACTTTGCCTTGAAAATCACCGCATAGAACACTTTGCCGCCGACGGAAACTTTCAGTTTTTCAAATACATCCGAGAAATTTGAAATCACTTTGGTAGTAAGTTTTGCTATACCGCCGCCAATGAAATTTTCAGTGGCGTTTAAGCAAGACATTTGTTTAATCACTTCGCGGTCAAGATCAGCACCAAAGCCCAGTTTGGGCACAATGCCGTCGCTGGGGCGCGGCAAACAGCGCGGCGGAGAGAAATATGGCGGAAAGCAGGGGTTTCATGGTGTGTGCCTCGTGTCAGGGGATTGGGTACAGTTTGCTAAGCTCGCGTAGGTCGCATAAGCGATAGCGTCACTTGTGCTGAGCTTGCGATGCACTGAGCTTGTCGAAGTGTCGAAGTATGCGACATTTGGAAGCTCCAAAAGGGTGAATGGCGGTGCAACACTTCGACTAAGCTCAGTGCAAGCACTTCGACTAAGCTCAGTGCAAGCACTTCAACGAGGCTCAGTGCAAGAAAGACGCACCTTATCCGCCTTACGGGTTACGAGTTTTGCGCAGAGCGCGAAGACCAGCGTGCCGCGTAGTACGCTGGCGCGAGGAAATGCTGTCTGTGGACATATTCAATCTCTTGTGCTGTTTAAAAGTTAATTAAAACAAATTTTTTGCACATCATCCAAACTCAACTCGGTCAGCTCACAAATTTCCTCCACACTAAAACCCTTTTCCCGCAGCTTGCGAGCAGTTTCCAGACGCGCTTTTTTTATCACCTTCAGCCAAACCTTCTGCCTTGCCTTCTGCCTTGCCTTCTGCTTTCCCTTCTGCTTTCCCTTCCGCCTTGCCATCGCTAAAGGCAGTATCTATGACGTTATATAAATCACGATACATTTTCAAACTGTGTTCATATTCTTGGTATTCCTTTTCGGAATAATTGGCAATTTCGGCTTGCTCAAACAGTTTGGCAAAGATTTTTTCTTGTAGTTTTGTCGGTCTGTTGGTTAAGTCTTCTAAGTTCTTGAGTACATACAGCCATTTGTCAAAGTGGGTTTCTAGTTCTTCTTCTGTTTTACGGAATTTGGGCATTTCTAAATAGATGTAAGTGAGTTTATCGTAAAACACTTTTTGCGTGTGTTGGTCAATTAACTTGACTTCATGATGAAATACATCTTTATTATCTTTATCCTCAGCAAATACAAAATCTAAAATGCCCACCGTATAAACTGCATTCAGGCGAAAATTCCAGTCGCCCTGTTTTGCCTGTTGTTGAATTGGAAAAGTGGAATAATACACGCTGCGATTGCTTCGACTTAGCTCAGCACAAGCCTTGAAGTAATTTTGTTTGGCTTTTTGTAGTTCAACAATGAATTTTTCACCCTTTTCATTTTCGCAATAAATATCAAAAATGGCTTTGCGTGTGTCAATGCCGCGCCCTAATTGCTCTGTAGAAAGATAGGTTAAATCAATAATTTTTCCAGTTTCTTTCTTGAGCAGTTCATTCAAGAAGCCCATGAGAATATCTTTGTTCGGTTCTGTGCCGAATAGTTTTTTGAAGCCGAAATCAGTGAATGGGCTGATGTATTTGGGCTGATAATGCGCTTGCATACATTGTTTTCCTCATGCGTTAATTATCATACAGGTTATAAATTAAATTTAACCACCTGTCCACGGTGGTCAGGTACTGCGTCACTGAAAAATTCTACTTGAATGCCCTGAAAGCGCGCCTGTAACCAAACGTGGTCTATGTCATACAACGGCAAGCCCGCTCTCCAACTGCCCCGCCACACGCCAGCAACCCTGGCGGCCAATTGATAGCCCAATGGTGTCCAGGCATCAAAACCACGGCTACGCCCCAGGGCGTTAAAATCTCCAGTAATCATATCAATGGGTTGGGACTGTTGTTTGGCTTGTTCGCAGAAGGCGGCAATGCTGTCTAGCAATAAGGCACGCGGTTGGGTGAGGTCACGCACGCCGTCCACCACCAAAATGCGTAGGGTTTGCGTTGACGTCGCCACTGTGGCGATTAAGCCCATGCCATTTTGGAAAGACACCGTTTGTGCTGTGTGAATGGGCCAGCGTGAAAGCAACAGCACCGGCTCAGCCTCGGCGTGTGCAGCATAGGTTTGGCCCAAAGCCTGTTGAAATTGTTGCTGATAAACGGCTGAAGTGGGTGCCTCATTAATCACCACAATATCTGGCTGATATTGGAGAATACGCTGGGCAATCGCGGGCAAAGCTTGCTTAGGATGATAACCGCCCCAGCGGATATTCCACTGTAACAGGGTGAGCTGCGGTGTCTTGTGCGGGCCGTCTTGGCCTGTTGCAAAGCCTTGCAGGGTCATGAACACCCAAATCAGGCTGAGGACGGCCAAGCCGCTCAACGCAAAGCGTGGCTTCACCAGAAAACCGCTACGCCCACGCCATAACAGATCCCAGCCTAAGGCGGCCACGGCGATGAGTGGCAGGGGCAAATAGCCTAACCAAGCCAGCCACACTGTGTAATCACCGATGATTTGCGCAACCAGGCCGCTGAGCAGCAGAGTGCTAAACAGCAGCGTGCCGGTTTTTTTAATCATGCCCGGCGCTGGCCCGAGCCGATGTGGTGCGCCAAGCCAACATTTTCTCGTGCGAGGCTCCGCGCCGCATGAGCAGTTCCGCACTCTGCGCGTAATGGGCGCAGAGTGCTTGCCGTCTATGCCGCGTGGAATGCTGACACGAGAACGTCAAGGGATGAGTTTTTTTCTCTCGATACGCGGGTCTTTCAGCATGGTAGGTTTTCGTCAACGCCTTCAAATTCACCAACAAGGCAGCAAGTTGTCTTACTTGCTCAAGAGTTATTGCGTGGCTAGTCATAATTTCACCATCTCTTTTGTAACCAACTTAAGGGGTTATCAATGCTCATATTTAGAATCTCCGCATTTTTCTGCGCTTCCTTTACCAGTCTATCATCGGTTTTCTCGTGCAAGTGTTCCGCGTTGCATGAGTTATTCCGCGCTCTGCACGGAATGGCGGAACGCGCAGAGCGCGAGAACCACCGTGTCGCGTGGAATGTTGGTATGAGGAAAGCTGAGTAAAGGTGCGTTACGCTATCGCTAACGCACCCTACATGGCTGTCATGGCGGTGCGGTTCATGCCCGCTGTTCAAGCGTTTCAGATAAAGGCTTATCAGATTTCACGACATTAATCTGTGCGCTGGCATGATGGGTGCGGATTAACGCCATAATCGTATCCATCTGCGGTGTTGGAATATCCAAAATCAACAATAACTTACCTTCGGAAATACCGCGCTGAAAACGGTCCAAATCATGATGCGGAATATCGCTGGCAACCAATGCTGAGACAAAGCCGCCAAAACTCGCACCCGCTAATGTAGTAGTGACTAACACAATCGCTTCGCCCGCCAATGCCACGCCAGCTGGCGGAAAAGTCACTGCCAGCAAGCCGCCGAGCAAACCGGCAACGCCGCCAACCGCTAAGCCCATTTCTACGCCACGCACCACTTCAGTTTTTTCTAACGCCGAGGTTCGGTGCAACCCTTGTAATTCAATATCCTCACGCGCTACCACATGAATTTGCCGATGAGTCACATCCTGGGCTTGCAAAGCGTTGACTAAAGCCTGGCAATGCTCAACATCAGGTAACATAAAATAGAGTCTTCTGCGCATGACGCCTCCTAACTCAGTGAATGTAAAATTATTTTTTCATTTTCATAACGAGATTATAGAGTCCCGTATGCAGTGCATGTATAACCAGTCTATACCAAGCAAGGCGCAATTTGCGAGGGATTAGAGTCATTGCGTTAGAGCAAACAATTTGAATAACCTGAGTTTGACGTAAGCACTGTTTGTTCTCAAAGCATTTCTATAGTTGTGCTGGTCTCGCTAATCAGACACAATGCCCAGCCTGAATGATTGCTTGAGCTGTAAACAGCAAGTAAAAGCAGTTTTTCTTTAATCCACTCATTTGATAACTTGATAGGAACTTTAATCATGTCTAAATTCATCGCCCTTTCTTCTTTGGCTTTAGTGCTGAATGCAAATCTTGTTTATGCTGACCCGCTAGAGGCTGATGCAATGTTGCTTGCACACAATGAATGGCGTGCTAAAGAAGGTGTTGCGCCTATGGCGTGGTCAATGACATTGCAGGATAAAGCCAGTCAGTGGGCGGCGCATTTACAAACTACAAACGCCTGTGGCATGAAACACAGCGGTGCGGGGGAAAATTTATATTGGGCAAGTCCGCAAAAAACCGCTAATGCGAAAGATGCGCAAGGTCATTGGATTTGGCAAAACAGTTTGCAAGCGATAAAACCGGCGGATGTGGTGGCTAGTTGGGGAAGCGAGAAACAGTGGTATAACTATGCAACCAATCAATGCAATGCGCCAGCGGGTAAGGCGTGTGGGCACTACACGCAGGTGGTGTGGCGGGCAAGCACCGAAGTGGGTTGCGCTAAGGCGGTATGTGCCGATTTCTCACAGGTATGGGTGTGCAATTATGCCCCTGCGGGTAATGTGGTTGGGCAAAAACCCTATTGATAATACCCATTATCTGCAATGAAAATTAAGAGCGTAGGGGCAAAAAATTTTTTGCCCCTACGCTGGTAGCGGTGCTGTGGGGAGCGCAAGTAAAGGCACCAGTCATCAAAGCGCCCGCGGTCAAATTCCAGTTGGCTGCCGTCGGCGAAGCTTTTAATCAGACGCGCTGACATGCACTATAAACAGTATGAGTCCGATGACGTTGCCGGCGGTATCACGATAAGGCAGGCGGTTGAGTTGCCAGTCTTTGCCGCCAATGCTTTTGCGTTCGCCTAAATGCGCTTGTCCGCTCTTGAGCACCTGTTCATCAAGGCGTTCGTCGCTGCTTTCGTAGTCTAGTTTGAGGTCGCGCAGGCGTTGTCCTTCCAGCATTTCTGGGCGGCTGTTGAGCCATTGTGCGCTGTAGCGATTGGCGCGTAAGACTTGGGAATTGCGATCTAAATATAAAATGGGGAAGGGGGCGGTGTGGAAAATAGTGCCGTATTGATTGCGTTCTTCGCGCAGGGCTTGTTCACGCAGGTGGCGTTCGCTGATGTCGCGCACTGAAGCACACAAAAGCTTTTGTCCTTTGATTTTGCAGCGCCCAAAGCCAATTTCTACCGGAAACAGCCCGCCGTTTTTGCGCTTGTGCCAGCTTAACGGGATGTGGGTATGCTGGGTTTTGAGGGTTTGACGCACATCGGCAATGCACTGTGCGGCGTCGGCATACACTTTTTCAAAACCGCTGTCGCGCCATTCTTCACGCGAATAGCCGTAAAGTTTGAGCGCTACTGGATTAAGATCAATGATATGGCGATCATCTTGGGCAAAAATCAAACAGGCGTCTGCTTGTTCATTGAATAAATAGTGATACAGGGATTCTTTTTCGGCTTTCTGGTGGGCAGAATGGAGCGTTTGCTGGGTTTTTTGTTGTTCAGTAATGTCGGCAAACACGCTGATAAAACGCAATGCCCGCCCGTTTTGTTCTTTGAGCACGCGCCCGTTGTTTTGCACCCAGCAGTAAGAACCATCTTTGTGTTGTATACGGTATTTGAGATCAAATACACCTTGTTGCAGCTTAATGTATTTCCTGATTTCATTGATCACCGCTTGATAGTCTTGCGGATGAATGCGGCTAAACCAGGTTTCTTCAGAACGCCCCAAGCTGTCATCTGGATTGAATCCCAGCATTTCTTTCCAACTTGCCGAATAATCCAGGCTGTTGGTCAGTAAATCCCAACTGATAATGCCTTCGGCATGGCTGCGTGTGACCGTTGCCATATCATCTTGCAATTTATGCAGTTGTTGCCCCAAGCGCACTTCTCTGGAAATATCTTGAAACACCAGCAAACGCGCTAGGGTTTCTTGAGTTTGTGGGTTTTTCAGCAAGCGTTGCCGCACTTGCAAATACAAGGGGTCGCGTTTGGGTTTGCGCAGCACATAGTGCGCAGGCGCAAGGGGATCAAGCTGCTGTGTGGTGCTTTGCCACAGACTCATGAAATCCGATAGATTTAAGGGTTCACCAAGCATGGCTTCAACACGTTGCGGATTAAGCACATTGAGCTGTCCGTTTTTGCTTTGTAAAGCCGCGCCCTCTGCCCTGCAATCAATGACTGACGGGTAATATTGGTACTGACCCGCATTGCCGCCAACACTGGCTTGCAATTCTTCATACATGAGTTGTAAATCCGCATAACGCTCTTGCAAGATGGTGTGCGCTTCGCGTAGCTCTTCCTGTGAGGTTTGCTGCATGTCCTGTTTGCAGCGCGTGGCATCAATACCGACCGCATAAAACGCAAATTCCATTAACGCGGGTGTGGCTTGCCAAATGAAATCCCGATAGTCTCCGGCTTTGGTACGAATGCTGGCGGAAAAAGTCAAGGCAGAATCGCTTTCGCTGAGTGCTTCTAGCAGTATATTGGTGCGCCGCTGCTCACCAGGATGCACCAGTTCCAAAAAACTCAGGGCGAGTATTTCTTCAATGCTATAGCCCAAAATAGTCAGGGTTGCCTGATTGACATGGCGAAAGCTGCCTTCAAAGCCAACGACACAAAAGAGACTTTGGCAGGTGGAAAAAAAATGAGCGTGTTGAAAAGAATTGGGCATGAGGTTAGTTGGAAAACTTTCCTTGTAAATCAACCAAAGCAGCATCTTGCCACTGGTGAACGCGCATCCACTCCAGCACGGGTTGGGCAGCGGGCAATTGTTGTGCAGCCAAAGCAGCGCGTAAGTAGATTTCGGCTAATTCTGGGGCTTTGCGAATGCTCCAAGCTGCTGCGCCAAATCTAAAGCGGCTGTGGCATTGTCCAGCACGTCCAGGGTAAAACGTGCCCCATCAGTGAGTTGGCTCAAATCCTCTGCAAGCCGAGCTTGGGCAAGTTGACTTTGTAGCTGGGTTTGCAATGCTGCACGCTCCTGTCCTAGCGCACGCATCGCCAGTAAACGCCGCAGTTGTACGCCAGTATCAGGATTTTGTTCTGGCATTTCCCACAGCAGATTTTTGTAGAGCTGCTGTGACAGCAAGAAATCGCCATAACGCTGCCATAAATAATTATTTGCGTCTGGTTGCTGCAAGGCTTGGCGGAAGTTTCCCCAGGCTTTGCTGGTTTGTCCAAAGCGGGCATTGGGCACTGCCATTTCGGTACGAATCCATTGGTAGCGGCGCGTGCCTTCTGCCATGCCGTTATAAGCGGCGTCGTTAAGTAAAAAATAAGCCTGTTCTTGCTGTCCGGTTAGCCCTAAAACGCTGCTTAAACACAGCGCCCGCAGGCCCGCAGGCTGCTGTTGCTGCGCCGCCCCAGTTCAATGCACAGACGCCGTGACTGTTCGTATTCGCCCTGTATGCGCAAAATGTGCGCTTGTAGCAATAGCTTTTGGCGTAGCTGCATATGGATAAATCCTCCGCTGGCAGGCTGCGTAAATCCGCTAAAGCGGCGGGAAAATGCTGCTGCTGAAACAATAATTGTGCCCGCAATAACCGCAACCCAACGGGCACTTCCGTTTGCTGCCACCAGGGTTGTAGCAGGCTGCGGGCTTGCGCGAAATAGCTGTCTTTGCCACTTGTGTGTGCCAGTTCAACATAGGCTTGCGCCAACGGCAGCGCGGTTTCTAGGCTATCTGGACGCTGTTGCCAGGCGCTTTGCAACGCTTCAAGTGTGCTGGCAGCCTGGCTCAGTCCTGGTGCAAAACACAGTAAAGTCAATAAAATGATAGGTTTAAACATGCTAATTAGACTCCTGAAAGGCGCAATACAGCGGCAAAAAAGAGGTGCGAATAAAATCGGCAATTTGCGGCGGATTATTTAAATCTAATACGGGAATCTTCAACTCAGTCGCTATGGGGGCATCGGTTGCCAATGCGATCACAGTCGCATCAGTGCGACACAGCAGGGGATGTTGTAAAACGGGGCGGTGCAGTTCAATTTTGGCAATGGGCTGATGCTTAAAGCCTTCCACCAAAATTAAATCCAGCATTGGAACTGCACAGCGGCATAAGCAGTCAACTAAGTCGCCAAAATCAGTGTCTACTGCGTCTGGCAGCCTTTGTATCAGCACCCGCTGCTGCTCAGATGCCAACAATACGGGATTAGCCCCCGCCGCCGCTAAGCGATAACTGTCTTTACCCGCTTGATCCAACATCAAAGCATGGTGGCTGTGTTTCAGCAGCCCAACGCGCAAATCCCATGCACGCAACAGCGGCAATAGGTATTCGAGCAAATGGGTTTTACCCACGCCACTGTAAGCGCAAAATCCCAGCACTGGAACTGCATAGGGTGCGTGCGTAAACGCCATGAGCAGGATTAAACGGATATCAACGGCTTAGAGCGGTGTAAAGCCGCACGGCGCTCTAAGCTGCGTCAGTAGCCGTTAAGGAGAAACTCGCAAGCTTTGTCCAACCCGCAGAGTGTAAGGCGGATGCAGCGCATTCCAAGCAGATAATTGCTGCATGCTGTAACCGTAACGGCGTGACAAGCTGTAGAGCGTTTCTTGCGGCTGCACCAGATGGTAGCCTGGTGTCGTACTGTTGTATGCAGGCGTGGATGCGCTGTTGTAGGGCGATGTGGAATAAGCGGGGGTGCTGGTATAGGGGGTGGAATAAGCACTGCCGAGAGTCAGACGTTGTCCAACGCTCAAGGTATAGGGATAAGGAATACCGTTTTGCTGCGCAACATCCAGGTAATTCAAACCATACTGAGTGGCGATACGATACAGAGTTTCGCCCGGTTGAACTAGATGATATTGGGCGCTGCCCGTTACTGGCGGAGCAGAAACCGCTGGCGGATAAGCTGTCACTGGCGCGGGTGCTGAAGTGCCGCTGCCAGACAAAACTAACTGCTGTCCTGGCCGGAGCGTGTAAGGCGGTGGGATATTATTCCAAGCGGCTAATTGCTGATAATTGACCCCATAGCGGCGGGCGATGCCATACAGCCCCTCGCCAGGCTGTACCACATGCACCCCCGTACCCACCCCCTGATTCGGTGTTACCACTGGTAAGCTGCCAGTAATCGGCGTCGGGGTTGCGCCAGGGTTTACCACCACTGGCTCAACGACTACCGTGCCAGAAGGCGTTCCCAAAGTAGGGTCCATGCTAGAGTTTTCCGGCACCACATTCGTACTACAGCCATTCAACAACCCCAGTCCAACTAAAGTGCTGATAGGTAACAAAAATTTTGCTTGGTGCATAAGCTCTACTCCGTTTTTTATGGCAAATCACACAGATCAATGAAAAATCCTGTTTGGGCACCCGCTTGGCAGTAGAACCAACGCCCTACAAAACCTCAGCAAAGCCGCTCGATAGTGGCGGTATATTACCCACAAAGCCTATAAAGTTTAAAGACTTTGGCACAAGCTTCAAGCTTATTAAGCGCGGCATAAAGCCTAGATGACAAAATTTATCCAACCCGTAAGGCAGATAAGGCAAGCTGTTGGTGCAGCCATCCACACTATTGGATTCTAGGATAAGAATCCTGTAAAGTGATCCAGGTATTCAGTCTCGCTGATTACAGAAACCAGACCCTGTCTGGGTTTCACCCATCCTTCTTTAACTATTCCAAACCTTAAAGGCTTCCCAAAATACCGCATCAATTTTAGCGTGTATCTGGAGACTTTGGTTGCTGTTTGTTCTAACGCATCTGCCTGGGAATTTGACATGGCAGAAGTCACCTGTGATGGGCTTAAGGAAGACAATGCTGCACTGATATTGTTTTGGTTAGATGGTTATGTCAGTGCTAAAGAAGATGAAACTGGCATTAGCAGCGAGTGGGTTGATGAGTTGTCTTCTTACATTAAAGAAGGCTGTACTGAAGATGCTGCACAAAGCGTTCTAGGTATTGTTAAGAAAAAATATTTGGATCAACAATAATCGCTGAATGCTTTTTCTCGTGCGGTGCTCCGCACCGCATGACTTATCAATCAGCAGGCGTAAAAAACCAGGGTGGCAACACAACCCTGGTAATGACTAGAGGTGACTTCATCGGTGCATAATAGAGGATTTTGAACACAGAACCTCTATCATCGTACTGCTTAGAACTGCTCTTCTTCAGTTGATCCTGTTAATGCGGTGACAGAAGAAACGCCGCCTTGGATGACAGTAGTGACATCATCAAAATACCCAGTGCCTACTTCTTGTTGATGCGAAACAAAGGTATAACCCCGCTCCCGCGCTGCAAATTCCGGTTCTTGTACTTTCTCAACATACGCCGTCATGCCACGAGCAGCATAATCTTGCGCCAAATCAAACATGTGATACCACATGTTATGAATACCGGCTAAGGTAATGAATTGGTATTTGTAACCCATTGCGCCCAGTTCTTTTTGGAACTTAGCAATGGTGGTGTCGTCTAAGTTCTTTTTCCAGTTGAAAGAAGGTGAGCAGTTGTACGCCAGCAGTTTATCTGGATTTTCTTTTAGCACAGCTTCAGCAAATTGGCGGGCGAAGTCCAAATCGGGCTTGCCGGTTTCACACCAGACTAAATCTGCATAGGGCGCATACGCCAGCCCGCGAGAAATAGACTGCTCCAGTCCATTTTTCACCTTATAAAAACCTTCGGCAGTGCGTTCGCCAGTGCAGAAAGGCTGGTCATTGGGGTCAACATCAGAAGTCAGCAAATCAGCCGCTTCGGCGTCGGTACGCGCCAAAATCAAGGTGGGTACGCCCATCACGTCAGCTGCCAAACGTGCAGAAATCAGCTTTTGCACGGCTTCTTGTGAAGGCACGAGCACCTTGCCGCCCATGTGTCCGCATTTTTTCACCGACGCCAACTGATCCTCAAAATGCACGCCCGCCGCGCCAACACGAATCATGGCTTTCATTAATTCAAAAGCGTTCAAAACGCCGCCAAAACCGGCTTCTGCGTCTGCCACTATGGGCGCGAAATAGTCCACATAACCCGCGTCGCCAGGCATAATGTTTTTTGCCCATTGGATTTGATCCGCACGCTGGAAACTGTTGTTGATGCGCTCCACGACGGCAGGCACGGAATTGACTGGATAAAGCGATTGGTCTGGATACATTGCCATGTAGCTATTGTTATCGGCGGCGACTTGCCAGCCAGACAGATAAATAGCTTTGATGCCCGCTTTGACTTGCTGCATGGCTTGACCGCCGGTCAATGCGCCTAAGCAGTTGATATAGTCTTCACTGTGTAGCAATTTCCAGAGTTTTTCCGCGCCTAGCCGCGCTAAGGTACATTCGGGCTGAATCGAGCCGCGCAAACGCACCACGTCAGCGGCGCTGTAGCCGCGTTTTACGCTTTTCCAGCGTGGATTATCAGCCCAATCACGTTGTAGGGCTTCGATTTGAGCGGTGCGAGACATACTAATGTGCTCTGCGATGGTCATGAGTGTTCTCCGTGCAATTGTTATTTAAGAATTTATGCGAGATGCGCGTAAGCCGTCAGGGATCAGAAACGCTGCAAACGCTTCGCTTGTGGCGATTGGTTTCAGTCGTTGTGCGCCAAGCCCGGATGTCTCAATGGATAATCAAGTGGGGACAAGGACTTGCTTACGAAATTAAGTATGGCAGTATTTTTACGCTGCACCGCAACATTTGCAAGATAAAGGTGTCAATTCTGTGTATTAGGCTTATTAATATTAGAGAAAGCTGTTGTTGCCTGTCTAAACGCGGGGATACGGCGGCAATGCGTCACAGCTTTGCTATAATCCGCGCTCCTTGTTCCACTCTTAAAGCTATTGCAGGATATTTCACGTTATGACAGTACGCACCCGTTTCGCGCCCAGTCCCACCGGTTATTTGCACATCGGCGGTGTGCGCACCGCTTTGTTTTCCTGGTTATATGCCCGCAAACTCGGCGGACAATTCATTTTGCGCATTGAAGACACCGACTTGGAGCGTTCTACGGAAGCCTCCGTACAAGCGATTTTACAAGGCATGGAATGGCTCGGACTTGGTTATGACGAGGGACCTTTTTACCAAACCCAGCACTTTGATCGTTATAAAGCAATCATTCAAATATTGCTCGACAAAGGGCTGGCATATCATTGCTATTGTGCCAAAGAAGAATTAGAAAAAATGCGCGAAGAACAACTCGCCCGCAAAGAAAAACCCCGTTACAACGGCTACTGGCGCGATAGCCAAGCCACCCCGCCCGACGGCGTGCAACCTGTGGTGCGGTTTAAAAATCCGCAGCACGGTGAAGTCGTATTTAAGGACTTGATAAAAGGCGCTATTGCTGTGCAAAACAGCGAGTTAGATGACCTCATCATCGCCCGCGCCGACGGCACCCCGACCTACAACCTGACCGTCGTAGTGGATGACATGGACATGGGTATCACCCACGTCATTCGCGGCGACGATCACGTCAACAACACGCCCCGTCAAATCAACATCTTAAAAGCCCTGGGCGCAACGCTGCCACAATACGCCCATGTTCCCATGATTCTAGGCGCAGACGGACAGCGGCTGTCCAAACGTCACGGCGCAGTCAGCGTGTTGCAATACAAAGAAGAAGGCTATTTACCACATGCCCTGTTGAATTATCTGATGCGCCTTGGCTGGTCACATGGTGATCAAGAAATTTTCTCTCTGGCAGAAATGATTGAACTCTTTGAAGTCACAGATGTAAACCGCGCTGCTTCTACTTTTAATCCAGAAAAGTTGCAATGGTTAAATCAACATTACATTAAAACCACAGCTTCAGAACAACTCGCACCAATTTTAGGAGAACAACTCGCTGCGCAAGGCATAGAAGTTTGCGAACCACCGGCATTAAGCGCCGTTGCACAAGCACAAGCAGAACGGGCGAAAACCATGAAAGAAATGGCAGAAAACAGCCACTTTTTTTACGCAGACTTTGACGAATACGATGCCAAAGCCGCGCAAAAAAACCTCAAAGCCGATGTGCTAGACGCTTTGCGCCAACTCACCGAACGCCTCGCCGCGCTACCAGAAACCAATTGGCAAGCCGCACAAATTCACGACAACATTATTGCGGTTGCAGAAGCTTTGGATTTCAAACTCGGCAAATTAGCGCAGCCGTTGCGCGTTGCCGTTACCGGTAGCGCAGCTTCACCGCCGATAGACATTACTGTAGAATTGATTGGAAAAAGCAGAACAGTGCAACGCTTAGAAAAAGCCTTGGCGTATATTGCCGCCTTATAAGAAAGGTAGTGTAAAATGCCGACGGGGTATTGGACAAAGCGAGGATATTCAACGGCATTATTACCCACAAGGAAAAAATTGTGGGTAATAATGTACAGGACGCCTAACTAGATTTTGCTGTAGCGGTTTGCTCAGAATGGCATTCTTTAAATGCCTGTAGTGGACACTTAGCACAGATTTCCTTATTCAAACGTGCATAAATAGCCTGTACTGCCTGAGTTTTTGAATCAAAGAAATACTGATTACCGATTTTTTTAATTAAACCCGCTTTAGCAATTGAAGTATAGACGCGGGATTTTAAGTCTACAAAATACAACCCACCCCCCAGTTTGCGTAATCGTGCATGTTCTGCTGCCAAAGCTTCACTACCTGCCAAATCAATCAAGTTGATGCCCGTACCCACGATCAAAATATGATAAATCCTGTCATGTTCTACAATCTGCGCAAGTTGGTTTTGCACATGATTGATAGAGCCAAAATACAAAGACCGATCAATTCTAATAATTTTTATCTGAGGGCAGCGAATCAAGGGTTTTTTATTGATGTTAATTAATTTTCTATTCGGCGCATCTGGTGAACCATCAAAAAACAATTCAGGCATTTCTGGTGTAGAGGTTTGTGCTAAAAACAATATCAGGGATAACACCACGCCTAAATAAATAGCAAATTCTAATTCCATAAACAGCGTAGCGAAAAAGGTCGTCAAGAGCACGCTAGATTCTGCTTTGTTAAATGACAGCGTGATTTTAATATGATGAAAATCAACTAAATTATAGGCAACCAGTAAAATCACTCCACCCATTGCTGCAATGGGTAAGTAGGCAGTTAAAGGCGCAATCAGCAGCACAATCAACATCAAAAACAGCGCAGCAAAGATTGCAGATAAGGGGGTTTTTGCCCCAGCATCGTAGTTAATGCCTGAGCGCGTAAAAGAACCTGAACCTGCGTAGCTAGAAAAAAAGCTCCCCACCACATTGGATAAGCCTTGTCCAATGAATTCTTGATTTGCATTAATGCGTTGCCCAGATTTAGTTGCCACTGCGCGGCTAATAGAAACCGCTTCAATTAAACCCAATAAAGCAACGGCAAAAGATTCTGACGCTATGCTTTTAAGTGTGGTTAAAGAAAAATCAGGATTTGATAAAGGCGGTAAATGCCGAGGAATTTCCCCCACTAATCTGATACTGTCGGTGTAGTTCTTTAGCAACAATGCCAAGAGGCTACCGACAATCATGCCAATCAATAGGTTTGGATACTTGGGATAGAAGCGTTTAATCAAGATAGAAACTATGAGTGTGGTTAAAGCAATTGTCAGTACATACAGATTGGTGCTACCAATACCTTGAAAAATATCTATCCAAGAATCTAAGAAACTTGCACCTTTGGGCATCTCAATGCCAGTAATGTGTTTCATTTGACTGGTGGCAATCAATACTGCTGCACCTGCGGTAAAGCCAATGACGACTGTGTGTGAAACAAAATTCACTAAAGTACCAAACCGAGCTAAGCCGAAGGCTAGTTGGTAAACACCCGCTAAAAAAGTCATGGTCAAGACTAATGATATGAATTCTGGTGAACCTGCTTCTGCATGTTTGCTGACAGTGGCGAAAATCACAATGGAAATGGCGGTTGTAGGTCCAGAGACTAGATGAAAAGAAGAACCAAAGAGTGCTGCAATGATAGGGGTAATCATGGCAGTGTATAAACCGTATTCCGGTGGTAGTCCGGCGATGGTGGCGAATGCAACACCTTGTGGAAGAACAATAACGGCGCCTGTTAAACCTGCAAAAAAATCAGCTTTTAGGGAGTCTTTGGTAATGAGCTTAAGCCAGCTCAGGAAGGGAAAGAATGTTTCTAGTTTCATGATTTCAGTGAGATGAGAGTTAAAGTGATCTAGGATCGTGAGTCTGTAGTCAGATGGGCGGGATAAAAAACAGCAGTCGTTTTTTACTCGCTTGATTAAACATCAACAGGTGGGCAATCCATGCCCACCTTTTACAAAAAACCGTGCGTTAGTTGCGCGGTACGCGGTTTGGATCAACCGCGATTCTGATTTCTACACGACGGTTTTGTGCTTTGCCAGTGGCTGTTGCATTAGATGCGACTGGACGGCTTTCGCCATAGCCGAGGGAACTTAAGCTTGCGATATTGAGGTTTTTGCGGCGCAAATACATTTCAATAGCACCCGCACGGCGTTCAGAAAGCTGTTGATTGTAAGCATCGCTGCCATCGCTGTCGGTGTGACCTTCAAGGGTCACTATGTTTTCTGGATATTGCGCAAATACGTTTGCCAGTTCATCTAATTTGATTGCTTCGCTGGGTTTAACATCTGCTTTGTCATAATCAAACAAAATTCTTAAAGTTGCATCAATGGTTTGTTTTTGTTGATCGTAATTGACATTATCCACGCCTGGTACTTGACTCAGTTCTTCTTGTTGGCGGTTCATGCGCTGACCAATAATAGCGCCCAGCACACTGCCGGCAACTGCACCAATAGCGGCATCACGGGTGCGGTTTTCGCTGCCAGTTGCGCCACCGATGACGCTACCCAGCACGCCGCCAAGCACTGCGCCTGTGCCGCCGCCGACCGCCGCGCCACGTTGTTCACCAGACATGCTGGCGCAACCGCTCAATAATACACCTACAAGCAATACAGATAGGGTTTTTTTCATAGTAACTCCTTGAAAAATAGATGATTAATAACTGCTTTATGGATTTTGCAGACCACCTTATGAGGGGGGGCTGCGAACGGAGTTCGCTGAGCCTTTGCGTGACTGTCAGACGGCTTGGGCGTCTGCCTAAAAGCAATCACGCAGGTGCAAACGAAGGGGGGTGAGTTGTGTCTGAAATCGGCTTACAAAACCTTCAACATAGATAAAAAGCGGGGGTTTTGTTTAAGCATTGGTGTGTACTGTTATAGCCTATTGCAGACGAGGCTATTATAGACCTCGGTCATGCGCTTCGCCATTGTTTCCGCAAGCCAATTATGGCGTACATAGTTTTTGCCTTCTTGTGCAAGACGCTGACGCAGGGCAGGATCGCCTAAAAGTTGCTGCACTTTAGCGGCAAAATCTGCGGGATTTTCTTGCGCCACCAGCGCACCTTGTTCGGCTTGTAGAATGTCTTTAGTGCCCATGACCGCCATTGCCACCACTGCAACGCCAAGCGACATGGCTTCTAGCAGCACCAGCCCTTGGGTTTCGGTGCGCGAAGCAAACACAAATACATCGCCAGCACAGTAGCAGTCCATTAAATCCTGGTGGGTTTTGGAATAGCCGATAAATAACACATTTTCTTTTAAATCAAGCAGCTCAGCTTGTTTCCGTAGCTGCCCAAGGGCGGGACCTTCACCCGCAATCACCAATAAAATGTCGGGATGGCTGGTATTTTTTACAAGCTGTATGACTTCTAGCAAAAAGCAGATGTTTTTTTCATAAGCCACTCTCCCGACATACACCAGCGTAGGGCGCTGTGGCGGAATGGCGTATTTGTGCCGAAAACGCGCTCCGTCACCGCCGCTGAATTTTTCCAAATCTATGCCGGTGGGCAAAATGCTGGCGGGCGCACTGATGCCGTAAGCCCGCAACGCCTCTAGCATAGCGTTTGAAGGCACTATGAGGCGGTTAATCTGTCGGCATTGAGAGCGCGAATAATGGCGTGCCGCCCAGCGCAACCAGGGTTTGGGCGCAAAATTGACATAATGAAACAAGTATTCTTCAAAAAAGGTATGGTAGGTTTCCACCAGCGGGATTTGTAGTTTTCTCGCCAGCTTTAAGCCCGCATAATGCGCCACAAAGGGCGTGTGGATATGCAGCAAATGCGGTTGCCAATCGCGTAAACGGGGGTAAAGCTGCACCACCTTGCTGTATTGCATCATGCGATCTTCGGGATCAATAAACAGATAGCGTGAAGGAATGCGCACTACTTGATCGTCGTCAGGATGCGGCTGTGGGTATTCAGGCGCAATCAACAGCACTTCACAGCCCAAGGCTTGCAGGGCTTTACGAAAAGTCAGAATAGAGGTGGATACGCCATTGATGCGCGGCAAGTAAACATCAGAAATCATTATGATTTTTAACATAGAAAACGGCTTCTGGGGGCAGAGGTGGGATGAATCCTAAGACAATCTTGTGTTATAAGGCTTGCGCTCTAACGTCAGTTAAATCTTGAGAACTAAGCAGTTTAGCGGAGGATAATTAAATCAGTATGAATATACACGAATATCAGGCAAAAACCTTGTTTGCCAATTACGGGATTCCCGTTCCCAGAGGTTTTCCGGCACGCAGTTCCAACGAAGCGCGTCGCTTGGCGGAAAATTTAGGCGGCAGCAGTTGGATGGTCAAAGCCCAGATTCACGCGGGCGGGCGCGGCAAAGCCGGTGGCGTGAAGCGTGCCGCCAGCCTGCTGGAAGTCGAAGCCATTGCCGCTACTTTGCTCGGTACGCGCTTGGTCACGCACCAAAGCGGCGCTGCCGGACAACCCATTGAAGCCGTGCTGATTGAACAACCCTCTGCCATTGAACGCGAACTGTACTTGAGTTTATTGGTGGATAGGAGCACGCGGCGGGTGGCGGTGATTGCCTCCAATGCGGGCGGTATGGACATTGAACAGGTTGCCCATGACACGCCAGAACAATTGTTTAATCTCTCCATTCATCCAGTGACGGGCTTGCAACCTTATCAATCACAAGAACTGGGATTTGCTTTAGGTTTGAACAAAGAACAGCGTAAACAATTGCATTCGCTCTTAATGGCAGCTTACCGCTTGTTTATAGAAAAAGATTTAAGCCTGCTGGAAATCAATCCGCTCATTATCAAAAGCGACGGTCATTTAATGGCTTTAGATGGCAAAATCAATCTTGATGACAATGCGCTCTATCGTCATGCGGATTTAACCGGTTATTATGATCCCAGCCAATCGGATGCCAAAGAAAACACCGCCCGCGAACATGATTTGAATTACATTGCGTTAGAAGGCAACATTGCTTGCATGGTGAATGGTGCTGGTTTAGCAATGGCAACGATGGATTTAATCAAGTTACATGGCGGAGAACCGGCAAATTTCTTAGATGTCGGTGGTGGAGCAACTGCCGAGCGTGTCACTGAAGCCTTTCGCCTCATTCTTTCCGACAACAAAGTGCAGGCTATTCTAGTCAACATCTTCGGTGGCATTGTGCGCTGTGATTTAATCGCTGAAGGTATCATTGAAGCAACCCGCACTATGGGCATGAATTTACCTGTTGTCGTGCGCTTAGAAGGAACTAACGTGGAACAAGGTAAAGCACTGCTCAGCAACAGCGGTTTAGATTTAATTGCCGCCAATGATTTAACTGACGCCGCGCAGAAAGTAGTCGCAGCGATTCAAGGGAGCGCCGCATGAGCATTTTACTCGACAGCACCACCAAAGTTATTTGCCAAGGATTCACCGGCAAACAAGGTGCATTTCATTCAGAACAAGCCATTGCCTATGGCACTCGCATGGTCGGCGGTGTCACACCCGGACGCGGCGGTGAAACCCATCTGGGCTTGCCGGTTTTTGACACAGTGCGCGCTGCGGTACGCAGCACACAAGCCGAAGCCAGCGTCATTTATGTGCCCGCCCCCTTTGCTGCTGATGCCATCCTGGAAGCCGCCGACGCCGGTATCAAACTCATCGTCTGCATTACCGAAGGCATTCCGGTTTTAGACATGCTCAAGGTCAAAGCGGTGTTGTCAGACTATCCCGACACCCGTCTCATAGGACCCAACTGCCCGGGCATCATCACGCCTGGACACAGCAAAATCGGCATCATGCCCGGTATGATTCATCGCCCAGGCAAAATCGGCATCGTTTCGCGCTCCGGCACTTTGACCTACGAAGCGGTTTACCAAACCACACAAAACGGCTTAGGACAAACCACTTGTATCGGCATCGGCGGCGATCCTATTCAAGGCATGAACTTCGTTGATTGCCTGACACTCTTTAACCAAGACCCGCAAACTCAAGGCATCATCATGGTCGGTGAAATCGGCGGTAACGCCGAGGAAGACGCCGCCGACTACATTCGCGCCCAAGTCAGCAAGCCCGTCGTCGCCTACATCGCGGGCGTTACTGCCCCGCCCGGCAAGCGCATGGGACACGCGGGCGCGATCATCTCCGGCGGCAAGGGCACTGCCGACGGCAAATTCGCCGCCCTAGCCGCTGCCGGCGTGCATTTAGCTCGCTCGCCCGCCGACATAGGGCAGAAAATGCTGGAAGCGATGGGAGGATAAGCCCATCGGCTGTTGGTAAAACTGCAAGTGCTTGATTCTTCGCTCCCTGAGCTTGTCGAAGGGCGCGAAGAATCAAGCACTTGCAATCGCCCAGCCGCCCACTTCGACAGGCTCAGTGAGCGGCTTAGCGATTTTACCAACAGTGGCTCAGTAAAAATTACATAATGAATTGATTTTTCAGACAAAAGCTAGGATGCTAATTTGATCTGCCCTTGCGCTAAGGCGTCTAGCACCTGTTGTTTAGCGCCATCAGCAACCACTTTGCCTTGGTCTAGCACAATGATGCGCTCTACCAGCGTCAACAGCGAGGCGCGATGGGTGATGAGCACCAGGGTTTTGTCTTGGAGGTAAGGTAGCAAGCGGCTTTTGAACTGTTCTTCAGAATGGTTATCCATCGCGTTACTGGGTTCGTCGAGCAGCAAAATCGGTGGATCGAGCAACAGCGCCCGTGCCAGCGCCACCAGTTGACGTTGCCCACCAGATAAGCCTTCGCCGCGTTCGCCCACCGGACAATCCAGCCCCGCTGGATGGCGTTTGAGCATTTCTTCCACCCCCGCAATTTGTGCAGCACGCAACAGTGCTGCATCTTCAACTTGCGGTGCGGCAAACCGAATATTGTCTTTGACTGTGCCAAAAAACAGGTGCAAATCCTGCGGCACATAGCCCATGCTGCGGCGTTTTTCTACCGGATCAATTTGGCGACTGTCTATGCCGTCAAGCAACAGGCTGCCGGCTTGCGGGCTGTAGAGTCCCAGCAGCAGCCGAGCGATGGTGCTTTTTCCCGAACCGATGCGCCCGATAATGGCGACTTTTTCCCCCGCCTTGATGTGCAAGGAAACCTCTTGTAGCGCCGCTTGGCTTTGTTGCGGATAGCTGAAGCTGACTTTTTCTAAGCTAATAGCCCCTTGTAATTCAGTGCGTTGCAAAAAAGTCTGAGTCGCGCCGCGTTCTACTGGTTGGCGCATGACTTTATCTAAAGCCTTGAGCGCAACGTGTGATTGATAGTAGCGCGTCAACAGGGTGGCAACCTGTGCCAGCGGCGCCAACGCCCGCCCGTTGAGAATGGTGCAGGCAATCAAACCGCCGACGCTGAGCGATCCGGCAGCGATCAAATAAACCCCGTACACCACCACGCCGACATAAGAAACCTGTTGTGCCAACAAGGAAAAATTCACTGCCAGCGCCGAGTAAAAGCGTGAATGCAAGCCGCTACTGGCGATTTCTCCGGCTAATTGTTCCCAATTGTGTTGCCGAGGATTTTCCGCGCCCAGCGCCTTGATAGTTTCCAGATTATTGAGGGTTTCAATCAGGCTGGCTTGTTTTTGTGCGCCCAATTTCAGGTTTTTCTGCACGCTCTGGCGTAGCGGAATTTGCAGCGCCAATCCCACCAACAGCACCAGCGGCATGGTGAGCAGTGGAATCAGCGCCAAGTTTCCGCCAAGTGTCCAAATTACGAATAAAAACAAAGCGGTAAAGGGTAGGTCTAAAACGGTGGTAAGGGTTGCGGAAGTGAAAAAATCGCGGAAGCTGTCAAACTCGTGCAAATGACTGGCAAAAGCGCCCGCTGAACGTGGCTGCGCGAGACTTTGAGTATTGAGCACCTGCGCAAAAATCCGCCGCGCTAGCAACACATCTGCTTGTTTTCCTGCTAAATCAATAAAATAGCCGCGCAAAATGCGTAACAAAAAATCGAAACTAAACACCAGCACCGCGCCAATTGCCAATGCCCACAGGGTTTCCAAGGCGTAATTGGGCACTACGCGGTCGTACACGTTCATGACAAACAAGGGCGCAGCCAGCGCAAACGCATTGATGAAAAACGAGGCTAATAACACCTCGCCATACAGCGGCAACGCTCGCCACAGCGTGCTCCAGTACCAGTGCCCGCGCTGCAAATCGGGGATTTCACCCGCCCGCTCATCCAAACGAAAGCGCGGCTGCACCAGCAAAACTTCGCCGTTGTAGTTGCTATCGAGTTCTGCGCTAGTCAGTTCCACCTCGCCCTCACCTGCGTCGGGCAGAATGCAACGGCAACGCTGGTTTTCTTGCGCCAACAGCACCAGCGCCTGACCATCTTTGAGCAACAGCACCGCAGGCAACAGGGGCTTTTTCAGTTGTGCCAGTGAGCGTTTGCGCAAGCGCACACTGAGCGAGGCGCGTTCAGCAGCGCGAATAAAAAGCGCCGGCGTAAAACGCCCGCCGCTAAAGGGCAAACCAGCACACAAACTATCAACTGAATGTGGACGCAAATAGAAGCGCGTGATGATCAGCAAGCTTTCCAGCAAAGGATCATCCAGCGGCAAAGCAGAATTTGACATAGAGCAAGTTGCTATCCGATTCAAGTAAAAAGCACATGATGAGCCTTATGCCGCCGGTATTAAACCAAGGTGATTTCAAAGCAGTTCTTCATAATCTCGCTCGCAATAATAAGGCGATTTTTCATCTATAGAAAAATCCATGTGCTGTTTCGTTAAATGCGGGCTGTAATAAGGATCATGGCTGATATAGCTTTTCTTCCAGCGCCGTTCCATGGTTTCTACTTCACCGGCAAAGCGTTGTTGTTTAAGCGGGTTATCTTCTTCACCACGACTCTTAGATTCAAAGTGATAAAACCACACTTGCGGCAATACCACATGACGATAACCTGCCGCTAAAATACGCAAGCAAAAATCTACATCATTGAACGCCACTTGTAGGCTTTCGTCAAAACCACCCATTTCTTCCCACAGCTCACGACGCACCATTAAACAAGCAGCAGTTGCGCCTGAATAATTAGACACTATATGCAAACGCCCAATATAACCTGGAGAAGTCACAGGAAAGAATTTGTGACTGTGATTAGCTACGCCACCCAAGCCACAAACAATGCCAGCATGTTGTAGTGTATTGTCTGGATAGAGAAGTTTACAACCCACCCCACCAATGGATTTGCGACGTGCGTAACCGACCATTTCTTCCAACCAGTTGCCTGGAGAAATGAGTTGAGTATCATTATTCAACAATAAGAAATACTCACCCTTAGCCTGTTGTGCGCCTAGATTCACCATTTTCGAGAAATTGAAGGGTGCAATATCCCAGTGTACACGAAATTGTCCGCGGGCTAATAGACTTTCATATTTCTTATAGAGCTTTTTCACTGCCTTGCTTTTACTACCATTGTCTATAATAATGATTTCCCAATTTTTGTAGCTGTTATTTTGCGTAATTGAATCTAAACACACTTTAAGCAACTCAGCTTGATCTTTATTGGGAATAATGATACTGACTAAAGCCTGTTCTGCTGCTGGCACTGGATATTGCACGAGAATATATGAACTGCCAAAAGCAAAGCTCGCTTTCCCACCTTGGTGTTCACGTTCTAAAGCATCACGCACTACTTGCAAGCCTGCTTCTACTGCATAGTTCTTCTGCCCTATGTTACCCGCAGTAGAACCCCCATGTTTACGCCAATGATATAAGACTTTAGGAATATGCTTAACCACTCCGCCTAATTCTGTAATACGCAGCGCCAAATCCCAATCTTGACTGCCTTCAATACCTAAACGGAATCCTTTGATTTCGCGCATACGGCGGGTGCGATACATGCCTAAATGCCCAATGTACATTTGTCCGCGTAAATTTTCTGGCGACCAATCAGGTTTGAAATGTGGTTCATCAAATACTTGACGATCTTCATCCCACTTATCCTCATCAGAATAGATCAAATCAATAGCATCCGGTTGGTCTGCATCATTTAAGCAACGTACCATTTCCAATAAAGCATCTTCAGTGAGCCAATCATCATGGTCTAATAAAGCAACAAACTCTCCTTCCGCTAATGCCAACGCCGCATTGCTAGCGCCAGAAATATGCTGATTGGTTGCTCCATAATGCACTTTAATCTGCTGCGGAAAACGCGCTTGATAATCTTGTAAAACAGCCCGCACCTGGGGCTGAGTAGAAGCATCGTCGGCAATGCAGATTTCCCAATAGGGATAAATCTGCGCCACAATAGAATCTAAGCAAGCGCGTAAATAAATAGCCGGCGTGTTATAGGTCGGAATGACTACACTGATTAAAGGACGGTAAGTGAGTTTCTCTTGAATTTTGTGCAAAGTTTCTCGTTGTGGGGCTACATAATGATAATGGGGAGAAGCATAACCGGAGCGGCGTTTATGATTAGAAGTCAACCAAATACCCATCAGGTTTTCGGTATTGTCCGTATCAGGCGAATACAACTCGCATAGATAGCGTCCGCTGCGCAGCGGGCGGGACAATTGCAAAGCGGCAAAACTATGATCTTGGGTATTTTCACCGCGCAAAGTAGCTTGAATGATTTCTGTGTTACCCGCTTCTTGTGGAATTAGGTGCAATTCCAAGGTGCACAGATTGCGGCGCAAATAAGTACCTATTTTCAACAGCAAGGCATCTATTGGCACTGCATGAAACCAATCTAATACCCAACGTACACGGGTGTTGTGCGTCATGGGGAATGGAAATTCAATCTCAGCATAAGCTGGAGTTAAGTTGTGAACGCTGCTGTTGTGCGCAATGAAAGCTTGCAAAATGGGCGTCCAGCCATAAGCTGACAAATCTACAATTGCACCACTACGGTCAAAGGCGAGATTAAAAGCCGCACGTTTAAGCAGTGCATTGCTGCGCTCAGTCCAACGCCGGCTGGTGAAATGTTGAACAGCTTCCAGTTGTTTAATGGTTTGGGTTAAATGTTCAGCATTGTGCTGGCATTGACGTGTTTCATGAATCCATTGCTGCCGATCTTGAGTTAGCGCACTCAGTTGGCTGTGTTGCACTTGCTTGAGTTTTTCTAATTCAACAAGCTGCGCTTGTTTTAAGGTATCTAACGCATTTTGTAGTTCATGAGTGCGTTGCATGGTGGTGGCTAAAGTGGTACGCAAGTTATTCAATTCTTGCTGATGCGCTTGTAGGTTTTGATTGGCAACCTGCAAGCGTTCTTTCCATACTAGCATTTCAGCATCTAAACGATGATTTTCTTGTGCTAATTGACGGTTTTGTTCTTGAGTTGCACTGACAGCCTGTGCCTGCTGTTGTAATGCAGTTTCAATTTGTTGTTTATGAGCTTCGCTTTGTTGAATGCTGTTTTTGTAATATTGATGTAATTCATTATTTGCTTGATCACGCAATTTGACAAAATCTAAACTGGCTCTTTGCAATTCAGCGGGCGTTAAGTGCGGTAAATGTTTGGCAAAAAACTGTTCTCGGTAAAAATTTTCTTGCACACTTTGTTTGCCAGTTGTATAGGATTCGCCCCATACGCAATAATTGGAAATCAGTTCTTCAACATAGTACACGCCAACCCCGCGTGTAAGGCGATAAAAGAAATCCCAATCTTCAAGAAACTCGAAATCTTCATCAAAACCGCCTAATGCCAATGCACGCGCTCGCTGACAAATATAAGCACAAATAGGTACATAATTGTTCAATAATAAAGTATCAGGGTTGTAACTTTCTGCAAACAAGCCAATTTGTTCACTCTGTTTGCTTTCGCCGTGCATTTTCAGCAAACGCACCTGTCCATAAATCACGCTTTTATCCCAGTGAATAAAACGCGCTAAGCGGCTTAAACCTTCGATTTCAAAAGTATCATCATCATCGAGAAACGCCAGCCACTCGCCTTGAGCGGCTTGAATGCCGGCATTGGCAGCGCGACTGCGTCCTTGCGCTTGAGACTGTCGGATATATTGCAGCCCACCGCTGATTAATGGGGTAAAGCGTTGAATTATTTCATTAATTTCGCAGCCACCGTCATTCACTACCACAGCTTCAACACGCGGATAAGTTTGTGCTGCCAGGCTTTGCAGCGCCCGCACCAGCAAATGTGGGCGGTTTTGCGTGCGCACCACCACCGAAATCAGCGGATAATGTTGCGCTTGAAGCGCCTCTATAGTGCGCTGATAGGCTGGCGCTGCCTTGGGTAACAGACCGAGCTTAAAGGGCGCTGCAAGTTGGGCGCTAGACAGGCGATAAAAATGTTCCTGCTGAATGCAGGCGTTGGCGGCTGTGGCGGTTTCTGCTGCATAAAACCAGAGTTCCGCGTTCACCTCTGATTGGCTCACGGCTTCCGTGACTAAGGCGCTCAGGCGAGCAGCCGTTTCTGTTTCCTGCCAAGTGCCTGGCGCAAATACTAAAGCCGGTTGCGCAGAGAGCAATTGCGCTTGAATCTGCGTATACAGGGCTTCTAGTGAAACGCTATCGTTAAGCGGGTAATTCCATTTTAAACAATTTGTTACGCCCATTTTTGCCACATTTTGCGCGGCTATTTCAGCGTCATCGCCAACAAACACCAGAGTTACTGCACGCTCTTCAGTCAGCGCCAAGCTTAAGGTGTTTTCCAAATGCGCTTCATCGCCTGGTGCGGCAAAAAATGCCAGACAATTGCCCGCTGGCAAAACACTGATCAGTTTAGAGGGCTGTTGTTCCGTCGCTGTGTGCATAGATGGCTTCCTGGTTATGCCTGTAAAGTCACTAGATTGAGAGAGATTATGGGGAAATTTTAGGCGGGAAAGTATACCACAGCAGCGCGACGCCACCCAAAGCGCCGCGCCGCTGATTGGCTACAAGCATCTCCAGCGGAAAATGCAAGCCAACACCTATACATATTTCACATCGAGAATTTCGTAATCCAGTGCGCCGCTGGGGGCTTGTACAATCGCTTCATCACCCGCTTTCTTACCAATTAAAGCACGCGCAATGGGAGAAGTAATAGAAATGAGGTTTTCTTTGATATTGGCTTCGTCTTCTCCAACAATTTGATAGGTCACTTCTTCTTCACTTTCTACTTCAAATAGGGTGACAGTTGCACCAAAAACGACTTTGCCGTTTGGATTGAGTTTGGTCACGTCAATCACTTCTGCAGCACCGAGTTTTCCTTCTATGTCTTGAATGCGTCCTTCATTGAAACTTTGTTGTTCTCGTGCGGCATGGTATTCAGCATTTTCTTTAAGATCGCCATGAGCGCGTGCTTCAGCAATGTCAGCGGTGATTTTGCTGCGCAAAACGGTTTTACGTTCTTTCAATTCTTCACGCAGTTTCTCCGCGCCTTTGATTGTCATAGGAGTTTTTTGCATTGTTTTAACCTCGTTGTGTTTTTTGTGTACAAAACAAAAAGCAAAAAAGACATAGGTAGATGCCTTTTTTGCCTCATGTAATCCTGATGTTATACAGATAAAGATAAATTATATCAGTTTTATAAAAAAACAATCACCATACGTTGTTTTTGTTGTTTCCAATAATCTACTGCTTCAAATAGTATTTGATTAGCGAGTTTCCAGTCTTCATTATTTTGCA
Organism: Thiomargarita sp.; assembly: GCA_020720115.1. GTDB lineage: Bacteria > Pseudomonadota > Gammaproteobacteria > Beggiatoales > Beggiatoaceae > BB31. The sequence continues at coordinate 27,698 of DYPD01000025.1, forward strand.
ATTGAAAATTGAAAGGATTTTCATAGATAATCAAATAACTGTCATGCTTTTTTAACCAAGAAAGATCGGTCATACAATCATAAAAAGCATCCCAGTTTTTTCCAAAATAAGCCGGAAAATTTAGTTTTTTAGCAAATTCATTAAAAAACGAATCTTTATCAGTAATATCGTCACCATCAATTAAAAAAGGCTTAGGCAGAATTGATGATAATTTGCCAGAGACTGCTAGGCTTAAATCGTGATTTGATTGAATAGCTGCCATCACTTTCACCTCAATGAATCAATGATAAATTTGAATGTTTGGTAATGATCATCGGTGTAATATAGTTCATCATTTTTACCCATAACAATTCTTCTTGCGCCCCGTCCTTCAGTTTCTGGGGTTTGTACCGTATATTCTCGGTAGTATCCCGCTTCTTTAAGAGGGTGTTTACCTTCTCTATTGCTAAAAATAGCACCATCTTTTGGATAAGGAGGCGGCTCTTTATTTCTGAGTCTATCCAAAGTTGTTCGTGCCTCAAGTGGCAGTTCCTCAAGAAGAACATCCATATACTGGTTTTTATCCTAAAAACAGGGCTGTAGCCCTGTTAAGATGGGTAAGCTCTTGTCGTTGTCCTCCACTTCGCGGCACCCTAAGCTTGCTAAAGAAACGGCTTGACCCACCCTGCACGAAAAATGTTTAGCCAAGCTCCCGATGCAACTCATGCAAGCAGTTGACTACTTTACTATTACTGGCGCGTAATGCCAAGACAGTTGCACGCGCACCGGCAAGCGTGGTGGTGTAGGTGACTTTGTTGCGCAGCGCATGGGTGCGGATGGCATGGGAGTCAGAAATCGCTTGTTTGTCTTGTGTGGTGTTGATAATAAAGGCAATTTCGTCGTTTTTGATTTGGTCAACGATGTGCGGGCGTCCTTCTTGCACCTTGTTGACGCGCTTGCAGGGAATGCCGGCTTCGCTGAGGGTTTTTGCTGTGCCCCGTGTTGCCAGTAATTCAAAACCTAATTCATGCAGTTCGCGGGCAACGTCTACTGCGCCGTTTTTGTCTTCGTCACGCACGCTGATGAAAGCTTGTCCGGTCTTGGGTAGCGGCATGTTGGCGGCTTTTTGCGCTTTGTAGAAGGCTTCGCCGAAGGTGCGCCCAATGCCCATGACTTCGCCGGTGGATTTCATTTCTGGACCTAACAGCGGGTCTACGCCAGGAAATTTGATGAAAGGAAATACCGCTTCTTTGACCGAATAGTAGTTCGGAATGCACTCGCCCTTGACTTTTTGCGCTTTTAGGCTTTGTCCGACCATGCAGCGAGCGGCGATGCGTGCCAGGGCTTGTCCGGTGGCTTTGGATACAAAAGGCACGGTGCGCGAGGCGCGGGGGTTGACTTCTAGCACATAAATGTCTTCGCCTTGGATGGCGAATTGTGCATTCATTAAACCTATTACTTTCAATGCCTTACCTAGCCGCTGCATTTGGTCGCGCAGCTTGTCTTGAATCATGGGCGATAAACCATAAGGCGGCAAGGAACAAGCGGAATCGCCAGAATGAATCCCGGCTTGCTCTATGTGCTCCATGATGCCGCCGATCATCACCTCGTCGCCATCGCTCACGGCATCAATGTCTACTTCCACTGCATCATTGAGAAAGCGATCCAAGAGCACGGGCGAATCGTTCGACACGCTCACTGCGACCTGCATGTAATGCGTTAATTCTTCTTCAGAATTAACGATTTCCATTGCCCGTCCGCCGAGTACATAGGACGGGCGCACCACCAGCGGATAGCCGATTTCTTCGGCTAAACGCAAGGCATCGGTTTCGTTGCGGGCGGTGCGATTAGGCGGCTGGCATAGCGCTAATTGATGGATAAGTTGTTGAAAACGCTCGCGGTCTTCGGCTAAATCAATAGAATCAGGGGTAGTGCCGATAATCGGCGCTCCGGCGGCTTCCAGATCACGCGCTAACTTCAGCGGGGTTTGCCCGCCATATTGCACAATCACGCCTTTGGGTTTTTCTAAATAAATGATTTCTAAAACATCTTCCAGCGTCAGCGACTCAAAAAATAAGCGATCTGAGGTGTCGTAATCGGTAGAAACGGTTTCCGGGTTGCAGTTGACCATGATGGTTTCATAACCATCTTCACGCAACGCCAGCACCGCCTGCACGCAACAGTAGTCAAATTCAATGCCCTGTCCGATGCGGTTAGGACCGCCACCTAACACCATGATTTTATTGGCTTGGGTGAGATTGGCTTCGCATTCCTCTTCATAAGTGGAATACATATAAGCTGTAGTCGCGGCAAATTCTGCTGCACAAGAATCCACCCGTTTGTACACCGGGCGCACTTTCAAACCATGCCGCAAGGTGCGGATCGCGGTTTCAGTGCTGCCCACCAATTTTGCCAAACGCCGATCCGAAAAGCCTTTGCGCTTGAGTTGACGCAAGCGATCCGCATCCAGACTGCTGATGCCGCCCATTGCCAGCGCCGCTTCTTCGTCTACCAGGTTGGCTATTTGCACCAAAAACCAAGGATCAATGCGGGTTTCTTCTTGTACTTCCTCTAACGCCCAACCCGCACGAAACGCATCCGCCACATAGCGCAGCCGCTCGCTGCTGGGATTGCGAATGGCATTGCGCAGTAAGTTTTCGTCTTGCAATTGTTCTTCTGACAATAGCGGATCAAGTCCATCAATGCCGGTTTCTAAGCCACGCAGGGCTTTTTGTAAGGATTCCTGGAACGTGCGTCCCATTGCCATCACTTCCCCAACCGATTTCATTTGTGTGGTTAAAGTTTGATCGGCTTGGGGAAATTTTTCAAAAGCAAAGCGCGGGATTTTGGTGACTACATAATCAATGCTGGGTTCAAAAGACGCAGGGGTTGCACCACCGGTTATTTCATTGGCTAGTTCATCTAAGGTATAACCCACTGCCAATTTCGCTGCAATCTTCGCTATTGGAAATCCGGTTGCTTTAGAAGCCAACGCCGAAGAACGCGAAACACGCGGATTCATTTCAATCACAATCATGCGCCCATCTTCTGGATTCACTGCAAATTGTACATTTGAACCGCCGGTATCCACACCGATTTCTCGTAACACCGCAATCGAAGCATTGCGCATGATTTGATATTCTTTATCCGTCAAGGTTTGAATGGGTGCAACCGTAATTGAATCACCCGTATGTACGCCCATAGGATCAAGATTTTCAATCGAACACACAATGATGCAATTATCTTTGCGATCGCGCACCACTTCCATTTCATATTCTTTCCAGCCAATCACAGATTCTTCAATCAATAATTCACTGGTCGGAGAGGCATCCAAACCGCGCTCACAAATCTCTGCGAACTCTTCTTTGTTATAAGCAATGCCGCCACCGCTGCCACCCATAGTAAAAGACGGGCGAATAATCGCCGGAAAGCCAATTTCCGCCTGCACTTGCGTGGCTTCTTCCATGCTATGTGCGATTGCCGAACGTGGCATATCCAGCCCGATTTTGCGCATCGCATCGCGGAATTTCTCGCGGTCTTCTGCTTTATCAATCGCCTCACGGGTTGCGCCGATCAATTCCACGCTGTACTTTTCCAACACCCCGTGATGCGCTAAATCCAGTGCACAATTGAGCGCCGTTTGCCCGCCCATAGTGGGTAAAATCGCGTCTGGTTTTTCCCGTTCGATGATGCGCTCCACCGTCTGCCAATGAATCGGCTCAATGTAAGTAGCATCCGCCATGTTCGGGTCTGTCATGATGGTTGCGGGATTGGAATTCACCAACACCACGCGGTAGCCCTCCTCGCGCAAGGCTTTGCAAGCTTGAGCGCCAGAGTAGTCGAATTCGCAGGCTTGCCCTATGACAATAGGACCTGCGCCAATGATTAAAATGCTGTGAATGTCTGTGCGTTTTGGCATGGGGAGCTCTCGTTGAATTACTTTTGGCGCGAAGCATAAGCTCCCACCTGTTCAGAATCAACTGCCTTTAGCCGAGCCGCTGGTTTTTTATGCGACAGTTTTCCGATAAGTTCTTGAGTAGAAAAACGCTTTGACATAGACTTTATAGTCTTTTGCCCGTTTAACCAACAGCGGCTTAAATAGCATTAAGCTATGTCAATACCTTATAAAACCAACTTTTATCTAGCTCAACATCACTGCCTGCCAATCGCTATCAAGGCAGTCGCACGAGGTAAACCTATGACTCACAGTGCTTTGCCTGCACGCCAGGGATTATACGATCCGCGCAATGAACACGACGCTTGCGGCGTGGGTTTTGTTGCCCACATTAAAGGGCTGAAAAACCATGCCATTATTCAGCAAGGTTTGGAAATTCTTGAACATTTAACGCATCGAGGCGCGGTCGGCGCAGACCCTTTGGCGGGTGACGGTGCGGGGATTTTGATTCAGATACCTGATGCGTTTTTGCGTGCCGAATGTGAGCAACTGGGGATTGTTTTACCTGTTGAAGGCAGGTATGGCGTGGGTATGATGTTTTTGCCGCGTGATGCAGAAAAACGCGCCCGTTGCGAGCAAATCATTGCAGCTATCGTGGCTGAGGAAGGACAAACCCTGTTGAGCTGGCGTGATGTGCCAACGAATAACAGCGGTCTGGGTGAGGGCGTGAAGGCGGTTGAGCCTTGTGTGCGTCAGGTGTTTATCGGCTGTGGGGCGAATTGCGCGGATCAAGATGCGCTGGAGCGTAAGCTGCTGGTGATTCGTAAACGCGCAACCCATGTAGCACAGCAAGAGGGCGTTGGCGGGCGTGAGGTGTTTTATGTGCCTTCGCTGTCTTCGCGTACTTTGAATTATAAGGGTATGTTGCTGGCAGATCAGGTCGGCGTGTATTACCCAGATTTGCAAGACAGCCGCATGATCACTGCCTTGGCGTTAGTACATCAACGCTTTTCGACTAATACCTTCCCCACCTGGAACTTGGCACATCCGTTTCGCATGATTGCGCACAACGGCGAAATCAACACCGTGCGCGGTAACGTCAACTGGATGGCAGCGCGGCGGCATTCCATGTCATCGTCCGTGCTGGGCGAAGACTTGGCTAAATTATGGCCGCTGATTGACGGTGAGCAGTCAGACTCCGCTTGTTTTGATAATGCGCTGGAATTGTTGGTGGCGGGCGGCTATTCGCTGGCGCACGCCATGATGTTGCTGATTCCTGAAGCCTGGTCGGGTAATCCGCTGATGGATGATAAGCGCCGTGCTTTTTACGAATATCATGCCGCCTTGATGGAGCCTTGGGACGGTCCCGCCGCCGTTGCCTTTACCGACGGACGGCAAATCGGCGCGACCCTGGATCGCAATGGTTTGCGTCCCGCCCGTTACCTGATTACCGATGATGACATGGTGGTGATGGCATCGGAAATGGGCGTGTTGCCAGTGCCCGAAGAAAAAATCGTGAAAAAATGGCGCTTGCAGCCGGGCAAGATGTTCTTAGCCGATTTAGAGCAAGGGCGCATCATTGATGACGCGGAAATCAAAGCCCAGTTATCTGAAACCAAACCCTACCAGCAATGGCTAAATGCTACGCAAATTCAACTTGACGACCTGCCGGCTGAAGTGGCTGCTATGCCGCCGGCTGAAGATGTGCTCTTGGATCGTCAGCAAGCCTTTGGTTACACCCAAGAAGACCTGAAATTTTTCATCGAACCCATGTGTCTCACCGGGCAAGACCCAGTGGGATCAATGGGCATTGATACGCCGATAGCTGTGCTTTCAGATCGTTCGCGTTTGCTCTATGACTATTTCAAACAAGGCTTTGCCCAAGTCACCAATCCGCCGATTGACCCTATTCGTGAAGAATTAGTAATGTCACTGGTGTCGCTGATTGGTCCGCGCCCGAATTTGTTGGGGCTGGAATCTGGCGGTGAGCACATGCGCTTAGAAGTCCATCAGCCAATTTTGAGCAATGTGGATTTGGAAAAAATCCGCCGCATTGAAGCCCGCACTAACGGCGTGTTCAAAACTAAAACCCTGAGCATCTGCTACCCAGTTGCAGAAGGCGTAGCGGGAATGCAACAGGCGCTAGACAACCTGTGTAGCGAAGCGCAAAAAGCCATTGAAGCAGGCGGCAGCAATATTCTGATTCTTTCAGATCGCGGCGTAGATATGGACAAGATCGCCATTCCCGCGCTGTTAGCGACTTCAGCAGTACATCATCATCTCATCGCCTGCGGCTTGCGTACTGAAACCGGCTTAGTGGTAGAGACCGGCGAAGCCCGCGAAGTGCATCACTTCTGTACCTTGGCAGGCTACGGCGCAGAAGCCATCAATCCTTATCTGGCATTTGATACCCTGTCATCCATTTGCGACCAATTGCCTGAACCCATTAACGAGAAAAGCGCACACAAGGCATACATCAAAGCCGCCAGCAAAGGCATCCTCAAAGTCATGTCCAAAATGGGCATTTCGACTTATCAATCCTATTGCGGCGCACAAATTTTTGACGCGGTAGGCTTACACAGCGACTTTGTCAAACACTACTTCAAAGGCACCGCCACCACCATTGAAGGCACTGGTTTAGCCGAAGTTGCCGAAGAAACCCTACGCCGCCACCGCATCGCCTTTGGACAAGACCTCATTTACAAAGGCGCACTTGATGTCGGCGGCGAATACGCCTTCCGCTTACGCGGTGAAGAACATGCGTGGACACCCGACACCATCGCCAACCTACAACACGCCGTGCGCGACAGCAAACAAGGCACGTCCGCACAAGCCAAATACGATGCGTTTGCCAAAGCCATCAACGAACAAAGCGAAAAACTCCTCACCATTCGCGGCTTAATGGACTTCAAATGGGCAGACCAACCCATTCCCCTCGAAGAAGTCGAACCCGCCGCTGAAATCGTCAAACGCTTTGCCACCGGCGCCATGTCCTTTGGCTCCATCTCCTTTGAAGCACACACCACGCTCGCCATCGCCATGAACCGCATCGGCGGCAAATCCAACACTGGCGAAGGCGGCGAACTCGCAGAACGCTTCAAACCCCTTGACAACGGCGACAGTATGCGCTCCGCCATCAAACAAGTCGCCTCTGGACGCTTTGGCGTGACCACCGAATACCTGGTCAACGCCGACGACATCCAAATCAAAATTGCCCAAGGCGCAAAACCCGGCGAAGGCGGACAACTGCCCGGACACAAAGTAGACAAAGTGATTGCCAAAGTACGCCACTCCACCCCTGGCGTTGGTCTGATTTCGCCACCGCCGCACCACGACATCTACTCCATTGAAGACATCGCCCAACTCATCCACGACCTAAAAAACGTCAACCCCCAAGCACGCATCAGCGTCAAACTCGTGTCTGAAGTCGGGGTCGGCACTGTCGCCGCCGGCGTTGCCAAAGCCCACGCCGACCACATCACCGTCTCAGGCTACGAAGGCGGCACCGGCGCAAGCCCCATCACCTCCGTTAAACACGCCGGTAGCCCCTGGGAAATCGGACTGGCAGAAACCCAACAAACCCTCGTCCTCAACAAACTACGCGGGCGCGTCGCCCTCCAAGTTGACGGCGGCTTACGCACCGGGCGCGACGTCGTCATCGGCAGCCTACTCGGTGCAGACGAATTTGGCTTCGCCACCGCTCCCCTGATCGCCAGCGGCTGCATCATGATGCGCAAATGCCACCTCAACACCTGCCCGGCTGGCGTCGCCACCCAAGACCCCATTCTACGCAAACGCTTTGTGGGCAAACCCGAACACGTCATCAACTACTTCTTCTTCGTTGCCGAAGAAGTCCGCCGCTACCTGGCAAAACTCGGCTTTCGCAGCCTACAAGAAATGACCGGACGCAGCGACCGCCTCAACATGCGCAACGCCATTGACCACTGGAAAGCCAAAGGCATAGACCTCAGCAAACTCCTCTACAAACCCACTGTCAGCAGCGACGTAGCCGTCTACAACTGCGAAACCCAAGAACACGGACTCGAACACGCCGCCGACCACCAACTCATCGCCAAATCCCTGCCCGCGCTCGAACACCGCGAAGCGGTTGAATTTGACACCCTCATCTACAACCACAACCGCAGCTTCGCCGCCATGCTCTCAGGCGAAGTCGCCCGCCGCTACGGACACGACGGCTTACCCGACGACAGCATCCGCATCAACGCCATAGGCACCGCAGGACAAAGCTTCGGCGCATTCCTCGCCCACGGCATCACCCTCAAACTCGCCGGCGACGCCAACGACTACGTCGGCAAAGGCTTATGCGGCGGCAAACTCATCATCACCCCACCCACAGAATGCAAAATCGCCAACCCCGCCGACAACATCATCGTCGGCAACACCGTCCTCTACGGCGCAATCAACGGCGAATGCTACTTCCAAGGCGTTGGCGGAGAACGCTTCGGCGTGCGCAACTCCGGCGCAATCGCCGTCGTTGAAGGCGTTGGCGATCACGGCTGCGAATACATGACCGGCGGCATCGTCCTCGTCCTCGGCAGCACTGGACGCAACTTCGCCGCCGGCATGAGCGGCGGCATCGCCTACGTCCTTGACGAAGCCGGCGACTTCGACAAACGCTGCAACCCAGCGATGGTCGAACTCCAACCCATCCCCCCAGAAGATGCGGCTTTAGAAAGCAACGGACAAAACGGCGACCCAAAAACGCACGAAAGCGCCGACATCCTGCGCGACATGAACCGCTTTGATGCCAGTCGCCTGCGCAAACTCATCGAAAACCACCTCTACTACACGCAAAGCCAACGCGCCAAACTGATTTTAGACAACTGGGAGAGTTACTTGCCCAAATTCGTCAAAGTGATGCCCGTTGACTACCGCAAAGCCCTGGAGCAAATGCAAAAAGAACAGATGAAAGCAGCGGCATAAGGTTCGTAGCGAGGATTTTAATCCTCACCTGCGAGTATAAAAAAACCGAGCTTAAGCTCGGTTTTTTTATACAATGCGGATAATATTCTTAACGGTAGATGACAAGCTGTATAAGAAGGCACAACAACTGCCTGACTTACGCATACCTATTGCGTTTCCTTTTATCTTGCAATAAAGAGAGTTAGAAAAAATTATGTACGCAATTGAATTTGAAACTCAAATTAAAAATGGTACGGTGCAAATCCCTGAAAATTTCAAGGAGCTTTATGCGCATAAAAAAGCCAAAGTTATCCTTATGATCGATGACATCCAAGCCGATACTAAAAGTGAAAATGATTGGATAAGCACTCAAACAAATAATCCAATACATATTGATTCATCGGTTGATTTCTTATCCAGAGAACAAGCCAATGAGCGATAAAGCTTTTCTTGATTCAAATATTTTTCTATATGCTTTCACAGATAAAGATAATGCAAAGCATAAAATCGCTAAAACACTCATTTTAACGGATAAACCTTGTATTAGCGTTCAAGTTGTTAATGAAGTTAGTAATAATCTATTAAGAAAACTTCAACTTGATGAAGCTGAAGTAGAAAACTTTATCAAAAGTTGCTATGTAAGGTATGAGATCATTAATTTATCTAAAGAAATCTTTTTGCAAGCAGTTCAATTACGGAAAAAATATTATTTTTCTTATTATGACTCTATTATTATTTCTTCAGCATTAATTCACTCAGTTAAAACACTATATAGTGAGGATATGCAGCATAATCAATTAATTAATGATCAACTTAGGATTGTCAATCCTTTTAACCAGTCATTTGTTATTTAACTAAATTAGCGCGTAGGTTGCATAAGCAATAGCATCACTTGTGCTGAGCTTGCGATGCACTGAGCTTGTCGAAGTGTCGAAGTATGCGACATTCAGAAACTCTAAAATGGCGGATGATGGCGCACACTTCGACAGGCTCAGTGCAAGAAAAGACGCGCCTTATCCGCCTTACGGGTTACGGATTATGCGGGTTAGACAACTGGGAAACTTATTTACCCAAATTCGTCAAAGTGATGCCCGTTGACTACCGCAAAGCCCTGGAGCAAATGCAAAAAGAACAGATGAAAGAAGCGGCGTAATACACCTGACAGGTTTGGCTTGCGCTGAGCTTGTCGAAGTGTCGAAGTATGCGACATTTGGGGATTCCATCATGGCGGATGACGGCGCACACTTCGACAGGCTCAGTGCAAGAAAAGACGCACCTTCTCCGCCTTACGGGTTAAGGATACCGTTATTGCCTTGCGGCGGGTCTATTTAACCTAAAAGATAATTTAGTTATTCAATAAGTTATTAGTATGGACGAGTCTAAAATTAAATTTGCTTTCCATATTTCTTCTATTCGATTCACTTAAGGATGGTATTGAAATAAACAATTGTTTTCTAGTTCTACTTACAGCAACATAATTTATTCTATACTCTTCGTTTTCTCTCAAGTCTGGCTTTAGTAAAAAGTTCAAATCTTTACCTTCCTTTAAGATAAGTAATACATTATAAAATTCATCGCCTTTTGCTTTGTGAATTGTTTTATGGAAACTTTTATCTTCTGCTATTTTTACGCATACCGCTAATTCTTGATAACGATGATTATCATAAAAATTTTTAATTTCGCCTTTAACTAATTTAGAAATATCCGCTTTAATCTCAGATTTTACAATCTCATAAAATTTAAATAATGAATCACCGTTAAAACTATCATAATTTTTTAGCAGTGTTTGAAGATGTTTTAATGCTTCTTTTTTGCCTTTTCCCTTGTCATCTTCGTCTCGAAAAATTCGCTCTAATTCTTTTATTGCATCTTTATATTTAGGCTCACGCGCTAACTCAACTGATTTAATACATGCTATTATTAAATTTCGCCTTCCACTGTTGCTATCTGCACTGTACAACATAGGAAACAAATTTATTGTTGGTATATTTAAGTCTGTTACCTTTTTCATTATGTTAGATGTAATATTATCTCTTGATAATGAATATACAGGTTGATTTCCGCACAGTTCTGTTGCTTTTTGAAAAGCTCAATTCATTTTACCTATAATAATAACAGATTGTTCTCCGTTTTCATTTTTTGGTGATTCTTGTGTTATATCTTTGCGAATATGGTTAAGAAGCTCAATAATTTGATTTGTGCTTCTTCTATTTTCAGCCATTTGATATTCAATTATATTTGGCAAAGAGAAAGATGAAAACTCCTCATATTTTGCACCTTGAAAGCTATAGATTGATTGCGCTTGGTCGCCAATGATTCCAATGATAGTTTCACTTTGCCCTATTTTATTCAAAATATCGGTTTGTATTGGATTAGTATCTTGAAATTCGTCCACAAAAAAATAAGGAAACTGTTGTTGCAATACTTTCAAAATAAAAGGATATTTTTCTATAATTTTATAACTAAAAAATAAAACATCATCATGATGCAACACCCCTTTTTCACAAGCCATTTTTTTATATTCAAAATATGATTGATTTTTAACTGAAAATTTGTTATTTATTTTAATCGGATAATCTGGTTTACATACTAAATTATTCTCATCAAACTTCCATTTCATATTAGTAATAGCGTCTATAATTTTATTGTTGTCTTGTATATATTTCTGCTTAGTTATTTCTTTCCACTGAGTTAAAATGAGTAGCTTGATAGAATAATATCATCATGCCCGTCAATTTTAGAAACATTCAAACCATATTCATCAGCAATAAATGACACATAAGGTTTAACCACATAGCGATATAAAAAGCTATGAATAGTAGAAACTTCAACTCTTTCAGCCGAAGTGCCTAATTTTTCTAAAATAGTTTCAACTGCAATATTTGTATAAGTAATACAAGCAATCTTTCTTGTTTTAGATAAGCGTTTAGAACGGTTTAAAACAGTTTTTATGTGTTCGGATAACCAATGCGTTTTACCAGCACCCGGTCCCGCTGAAACTCTAAAATGCTGTTCAATATTAATTAATGAAACATCAGAAGTTATTTGATTCATTCGCTTATCCATTCAATCGCCTTTTGAATATACTAAGGAACAATAAAGTCCTGATAATCCGCACTTCCTTTTTTATTTAAATTTTCTTCTAAAGTATAAGCCAACTCTAAAGCATTTTCACCTTTTCCAACTGAGTTAAGATAGCGTGAAGCAATAAGGGCTTTTTTCTTATCCTCTTCATTCCATAACGCATTATTTGTTAATTCTTTGATTTTCATCACTTTCACGAAGTTTATTGTTAAAATCGGAAATAGGTTTGTTGTCTCTAAAAAAATTCATCAGCTCTTTTATTTCAGCTTTATTGCACATAGAATCAGTAATCAACAGCTCTAGCGTGGAATTATGCAAAATCAAATCATACTCAAAAGTTTTTCCTTGATTTTTGTCTTGACTGAAAAAACGAATATTTGAGTGATTTTCATATCGCTCTATTAAATTTGTTGCATTGTCTTTATAGTCATAATTAGTTGCATCTTGGTTATATTCAAATGGATAGCATTTGTTAAATTTAGACCCTGATTTATCTTTTCTTTCAGGGTCTCTATCAGTAAGACAAGCCACTTTTTTGTGAATTGCCAATTTTGAATTATCAAACAAATGTAAAAAATGATTAAAATAGCGTCCACCGACATTAATAACAGCGATATGATTATCTTCTAATGGTTTACTCAAATATTTTGCAAAAATAGAGATAAGTAATTGCTCGGCAAGTCCTTCTACTAGAATCACTTTCTGTGCAAACAACATATCTGATTTAGTGGCATCTAAAAATCGTTGCACATATTTTTTGCTTTTTTCATCTGATAGAAATACTTTACCAGGATAACCAACTAAAGTTTCTCCATTTTCATTATGCAAGCAAATAATTTCATCTAAAGAAACGGCAGAAGTAATATGAGTGGAGTGAGTTGAAATAAAAATTTGTCTTACTTTATTATTTTCCCGATTTGCTTTTAAGAACTGTAGGAATTTGTATTGCATTGCTGGATGTAAATGCGCTTCGGGTTCCTCAATAGCCAATATTGGAAAAACTTTTGCATTACTGCCTAAATAATCACCATTTGAATCAACCTGCATTTTTGCTAACAATAGCGACATAAATATCAAGTTGTTATAACCAAGTCCGTTATGAGTTGCCGGTATTTTAATTTTTATACCAGTTTCATATTCTACAATTAGTCTAAGTGCAGAAAACATCTCTATATCAGAAATACTATAGTAAGATTCCCAAAAAAATGTTTATAATTATCATATATTTTTTCATTTATA
>DYPD01000140.1 GCA_020720115.1 Thiomargarita sp.
GTTCTAAGGAGCCGGAGGTACACGCGGAACCGCTTGAAGCGGCGATGCCTTCTTTGTTGAGCATTAATAGGATGGATTCGCCTTCGATATATTCAAAGGCAATGTTGCAGGTGTTGGGTAGGCGGTTGCTGGGATCGCCAGTGACAAAGCAGTTGGGGATGCTGTCTAACAAGCCTTTTTCTAGCCGATCTCGCAGGGTTTTGACGAAGGTGTTTTCTTGTGCCAGGTGTTCTAGCGCCAGTTCTGCGGCTTTGCCGAGTCCTACGATAGAAGCGGTGTTTTCTGTGCCCGCCCGCCGTCCGCGTTCTTGATGACCGCCGCGTAGCAAGGGACGAAAGCGCGTGCCGCGCCGCAGATAAAGCACGCCAATGCCTTTGGGCGCATGAAGTTTGTGCCCGGAGAGAGACAGCATGTCAATTTTGGTGTTTTTCAAATCCAGCGGGATTTTACCTACTGCTTGTACTGCGTCGGTGTGAAACATCACGCCTTTAGCGTGCGCCATTTCTGCCATTTGTTCAACGGGAAACAATGTACCGGTTTCGTTGTTTGCCCACATCACTGAAACAATTGCTGTTTTAGAATCCAGCAATTCTTCGTATTCTTCTAAGTCCAGACGCCCTTTGTTATCTACATGCAGATGATGCACGCGGTAGTCTTCTTTCTTTAGGTAATCGCACAGATTCAGCACTGCTGGATGTTCTACATTGGTGGTGATGATTTTCTTGCGTTCTGGTTGAGCTTTCAAAGCTGACAGAATGGCGGTGGAATCCGATTCAGTGCCGCACGAGGTGAAAACAATTTCTGATTCCTGTTCTGCGCCCAGAAGCTGTTGAATATGTTGACGTGCTTGCTTAATGGCGCGTCCGACTTGATCGCCGAAGCTGTGCATGGAGGAAGGGTTGCCAAATTGCTCGGTGAAAAATGGCAGCATGGCGTCCACGACTTGGGGATCAACCTTAGTGGTTGCGTTGTTGTCCAGATAAATTCCGTTCATGACTTTGCCTTCTGGTAACTGTTATTGCGGACGCGCTGAAGCGGGCACTACGCGGATCAATTCGCCCATCGCTTCAACTAAACGCTGTTGCACACCCGCGAGGGTTTGGGCTTCCATTTGACAGCCTTTGCAAGCGCCGAGCAGGTTGACGTACACGGTTTTGCCGTCAATATCTACCAATTCGATGTCGCCGTGATCGCGGCGCAATTGCGGACGCAGGGCTTCTAAGGTGGACTCGATTTTTTTCATGCGCTGAAAGCCGGTCATGGCATAGGGTTTGGCTTGGGTGACGGGTTGTGAGGGTTGGTTAAACTCTAAACTTTCGCCCTGTTCTGCCCAGACTTTGGCAAGAATTTCTTCAATGCCTTCGTGACAAGAAGAACAACCGCCACCGGCTTTGGTGTAATTGGTGACTTCCTCAACGCTACACAGCCCGTTGGCTCGCACCGTTTCTTCAATCAGCGCTGCGTCTACGGCAAAGCACTTACAAATCAGTGCCCCTTCTTCGTGGTCGTCGTGCCATTCTTCACCACGAAAATTAGCGACTGCGGCTTGCAAAGCTTCGCGCCCCATGACTGAGCAGTGCATTTTTTCCGGCGGCAAGCCTTCGAGAAAATCAGCGATTTCTTGGTTAGTGACGGTCAAGGCTTGTTCTAAGGTTTTACCTTTAATGATTTCCGTCAAGGCTGATGAGGAGGCTATCGCTGAGCCGCAGCCGAAGGTTTGAAAGCCTGCGTCTAAAATCACTTCGCTGTCAGGGTCTACTTTGAGCGTCAAACGTAGCGCGTCGCCGCAAGAAATAGAGCCGACTTCGCCAATGGCGTTAGCCCCTTCCACCGCGCCAGCATTACGCGGATTAAAAAAATGTTCTTTGAGCGTTTCTGAGTAATCCCACATGGCTTCAATCCTTGTCGTTGTTGGGGAATGGCAAATGGCTTGCAATAATTCACTGCAAAGCATTTCAGCAAGCCCTATGCCACGACATTATTTGTTGTTTTTAATGGTTTTTTATTCTTTTTGTGAGGAATGCGACAAGTGTTAAAAGCCTTCTTGCAGGGAATTTGTAGGAGAAGCAACAAGCATTCGATGGTGCGGTTTTCCAGTGAATCAGGCTTTTTGCTGACCTTGGCATTGATTCAATGCGTCAATATCGCCGATTTTATGTTCATCATGCCGTTGGGCGCAGATATGGTGCAGAGCGCCGTGTTGCGCACTGCCGATTTAGGTAGCTTAAGCGCCGCTTACAAAAGCGCCGCAATCCTCGCTGCTTTGGGCAGTGCCTTATTTATCGAACGCCTGCCGCGCCCTTTGGTGCTCTTGTGTGCGCTGATGGGGTTGTTGCTAGGAATGCTGGGTTTGGTATTGGCGCACACCTTTGCCCAACTGCTGGCAGCCAGGGTACTCGCCGGACTCTGTAGTGGTCCCTTAACCGCAGTGGTGATGGCGCTGATTTTCGAGCGTGTGGCTCAAGCGCAACGCGGGCGGGCGCTGGTGTGGGTGATGAGTGCTTTTCCGCTGGTGTTGCTGCTAGGCGTGCCAGCAGCGTTGGAAATCGCCCAACTGGGCACTTGGCGCAGCCCCTTTTGGCTGCTGATGGGGCTGGGAATTGTGGCTTTTATCAGCAGCTTGCGTCTCCCGCAAGCCGTCTCTGCTGCGCCGTTGCGCCTGTCTGTGCCAGCGCCGCACGGCTACCGCTGGCTTTACCTCAGCGCCCTGCTCACCGCCTTTAGCAGCTTTTTGATTTTGCCGCTGTTGCCGCTACATATGCAGATTAACCTAGGCTGGGGACGCGAGCATTTGAGCCAACTTTACTTACTGGCGGGCATCAGTGGGCTGCTTGCCTTGCAGTGGGGAAAAGGGTTTTTAAAAGATAAGCCGTTGGAACTGCTGCACTTTTCCAGCTTATTGCTGGCTGCCAGCCTGTATCTGGGCTTTTTCGCGCCGGTCCACGCCTGGACAGCACCGCTCTTCATTGCCAGCTTCAGCGCCAGCTTGTCGCTACGCAGTCTGTCACTCAGCGCCTATCTCGGACAGCAAGCGACTCGGCGTTACGCCAGTGCCTATGCCCGCTTTAGCTTGGCGCAACATTTAGGCGCAGCCCTGGGCAGTGGTTTATCTACCACCTTAGTGCTCAATGCGGGTAGTGGCGGATTCAATGCTGTGCTGGTTGCTTGGCTGGCGCTGGTCAGTAGCTTGCTGCTGCCACTATTGATGCGACAAAGCGCGTGGCGCTTACTGATATTGTTCAAGTGAGGAAAGCTTTAAGTTCTCGACTAAAACGCAAAGGACGCCAACGCATTAAAACGCTGGCGTCCTTTGGAGTTTAATGTCGCAGAGTGCGTAAGACGTTAGGAGATTAGCTCAACGCTTCGAGGCTATAAACTACGCTCAAACTGTGGCTTGCACCGGGGGCAATTTCTACACTGTTTTGCAGTGCATTGGCGCTTTCCACGCAGAGCATACGGCGGTAGCCTTGTTCACCCAGATCGCCCATTTTCTCAGCTTTTTCGATCCAAGGATTCCATACTACGGTAGATTGGCTGTGGTTTTTGTGAATGCGAATGCGGCGCTTAAAGCCGGTGTCTTCAATCAAGCAATCCGCTGTTGTGTTGAGATAGACACGATCTACTTCTGAGCTGATCAGCAGCGCCGCTTCTTCAGTCGTCCCTTCAGTGCCCGCTACTTTATCAACAAATTCAGCGCCTTCTAAGCCGCGTACCTGTACATTGGCAATCTCGCTGAGATAAAAATAAGTGTGCAAGGCTTCGCTAATGATGATTGGCTGGGTTTCGGCGTTGTGCGTGATTAAACTGATGCGCAGCTCGCTGCCGACTTCGATCAGCACCTGTACCGGCGTGTTGTGCGCCCAAAACGCGCATGTGGCGCTGCTGTCTTGTAATTGCAGGCGGATTTGCGTAGCGCCCGAATCGAGCACGGCGGTTTCCAGCACTTCCCAAGGCACGGTGCGGGCGTGACCATGCCCAGGTTTGCTGGCGTCTTGCGCGTGAGGACCAAACCAGGGCCAGCAAATGGGCACACCGCCGCGAATGGATTTACCTGGAGCAAATTTGGCGTTGTTGCTGAGCCAGATGACTGGTTCTTGTCCGCGTGGCTGATAGGTCATCAAGTGTCCGCCTTGTAAGGCAATGCTGGCGCTTGCCAGGCTATTATCAATCAGCACAATCGGATAATGCTCGGCGTAGAGGCGAAATTGCACTGCACCGTTGCAGCCAAAGCGTTGATTTAATTGGTTTAAGTGGGGTATCAGCATATTGTTTTCCAAGGAGTAAGTAGCCTCCAGCAAAGCAGGTGGCTTGGTAAAGTGTAAATCTTTATAAAGCTTGTCGAGCAGAGTTTAGCAAAACCTCTGCGCTCCTAAAGCTGTTTTCATTAACAAAAAACAAAATGCTGTTTAATATATTGATTTTTTTAATGAAAAATATGAAACAGAAAAAGCTTTGCGCATGTCACTCTATATGAATAAAGCCGTTCAAATAATTCGCGCAATTTTGCTAGGCTTTTGTCGGAGGGGGGCTATAATAAACCCCTTTTGGCTTTTCTGATGGGCGTTTTCTAAGTTTTATGTCCTTTCCTCTTTCGCTGACCAAATTCGTTGGTTCTGGTATGACCTCGCAACGGGCGCGGGATCGTTTAGCCGCACGTTTGCAAGCCCAGGGCATTGGTGCGCAAACCGTGTTGGATGCGATTCGCTTTACGCCGCGCCATGTATTTGTGGATGAAGCGATGGCGACTCATGCGTATGACAATAAGGCGTTGCCGATTGGTTTTGGACAGACCATCTCGCAGCCTTACATTGTGGCGCGCATGACGGAAACGCTGCTGGCAAGCGGGGCGTTGGATACCGTGCTGGAAATTGGCACTGGCTGCGGCTATCAGACGGCGATTTTGGCGCAATTGGTCGGGCATGTGTACAGCGTTGAGCGCATTGCGCTTTTGAGTGTGAATGCGCGTCGCACCTTGGCTGAATTACGTTTGAAAAACATCAGCTTTCATCTCAGTGACGGGCATTGGGGCTGGGCAGAACATGCGCCTTATGCGGGGATTTTGGTGACTGCCGCACCAGAAACAGTGCCGCAGGCATTGTTGCAACAGTTGCGTGTTGGCGGACGCTTGGTGATTCCAGTCGGGGCACAGCAAAGCGTGCAACAATTGCACTGCATCACGCGCCAAAGCCTGACCGAATACCAGACGCAACTCATTGATACTGTAAGTTTTGTACCCATGCTTGACGGCGTTATTTAAGCCTTCTCTGATTCCCTTCTCATGTTTATCTCTATCTTATTGTTTCTTCATGAAAATTTTAGCTGACGAAAATATTCCTTTGGCATCTGAAGCCTTTAGCAGTTTGGGCGGGGTGCAGACTTTTAGCGGGCGCACCGTGCAAGCAGCGCAGGTGCGTGACGCCGACGTGCTGCTGGTGCGCTCTGTCACCCGCGTAAATGCGGCGCTGTTAGAAGGCAGCCAGGTGCGTTTTGTCGGCTCGGCAACCATTGGTTTTGATCATGTGGATCGGGCGTATTTGCGCGAACGTCAGATGGGTTTTGCCAGTGCGCCAGGCTGTAATGCGATTTCGGCGGCAGAATATATCCTCAGCGTGCTGTTGGTTTTGGCGCAGCAGCAAGGTTTTGATTTAAAAGAAAAAACTGTGGGTATCGTTGGCTGTGGCAACGTAGGTTCACGGGTCTTAGGTATGCTAAAAGCCTTGGGTGTGCCTTGCCTGGTTAATGATCCGCCGCGTGCCGAGCGTGAAGGCGCGGCGGGTTTTGTGTCGCTAGAAACGCTATTGCAGGCAGCAGACATTGTCACTCTGCATGTACCGCTGGAAAAAAGCGGCGCTCATCCTACGCTGCATTTGGCGGACGCGGCTTTTTTTGCCGCCCTGAAAAATGACGGGATTTTTATCAACAGTTCACGCGGTGACGTGATGGAACAAGCGGCGTTGGCAGACAAACTCAGTCGCCATGCGCACTTTAGTGCCGTGCTGGATGTGTGGGAAAAAGAGCCAGCCATTGATTTATCGCTCTTGTCGCAGGTGCTGCTGGGCACGCCGCACATTGCTGGCTATAGCTTTGACGGCAAGCTGCGCGGTACGGAAATGCTGTATCGTGCGGTCTGTGCCTATTTTCAGCAAACGCCAAACTGGTCGGCGCAGCCTTATTTGCCGCCGCCGCTGGTGACTGAGCTGCATTTTTCTCACAGCGCCGACGATGTTGCCGTTGTGCGTCAGGCGGTCTGGAGTGCTTATGATGTGCGCGCTGATGATGCGCGGCTGCGGGTGTGTCCGTCATCAAAATCGCCCGCGCAACATTTTGATGGATTGCGCAAAAACTATCCGCTGCGGCGAGAATTTGCTGCCCTGCAACTGCATTTACCGCCAGGGCGCGAGGCGCTGGCAACACCACTCCAGGCTTTAGGTTTTAGAGTGCAATGCAAAAAATAACGCCGCGTCAATTTGGCGCGGCGCATTTTGTCTTATCCAAGCCCTCTACTAAGGCGTTGGCAAGGTTTCACGAATGGTAAAAGCGCCGCGCAAATCACCCGCTTTGTAGCCACGCGCCTGATCTTCTGGATACAGTTTATCCAAACGCTCCACCACTGCTTTATCCAGGTCTTCGGTTGCAGCGTGACAGGCTAAACAGATTTCCGCCGTCGGGATGGCTTTCATGTAACGAATTTCCCGCTTGCCGTCTTGGTTTTCAACGATTTTGGCGTATTCCAATTTCATCGGGTCTTCACCCGCTGCCTTGCGGGTTTCAAATTGCATTAACCGGGTTTTTTCCCATTCATCTGGCGCATTGCTGCTGTTACGGGGTTTTAAACTGGTGCGCCCAATCTGAAAGCCCGATTTTTTAGAATGCTCAGCAGCAATCAATGCTGCTTTGGTGTTGCAAATGCCAATGGCTTGTACGGGTCCGCCTTCTTTCATGCCGGCTTGTAATTCTGCTTTCAGCCCTTCGCCAAAGCCTTTCGCTGCCATGCGATAAGTTTGCAGCTTTTCTTCGGCAACATCTCCGACTTCCGTCGCCCATACGGATGCAGCGTAGGTGCTCAAAAGTCCGACGCCAATCCAAATTTTTAAGTTGCGCATATGATTACTCCTGTTAAGTGAATGACTAGGGTTTTACAACTCATTTAGTTAAGGCTTGCCCACCGCGGGTATTTTTTAGCGGGGCGGGGCAAACACTATAGCATTTCTGGCGCAAAAAACGCTATGTTTTGCCCGTAAAGACAATCTAAAAACATCTCTAAAAGCAATGATTTATGTTTGTTTTGGCGGTTTTTGCATCCAAGGACAGCCCATGCTATCTACGAGCTTTGAGTATCTGAGTGATTAGTTATATGCTCTAAAAAATTTTCAAATGAGCCTTTTGCTAATGTAATAGCTTCATGGATAATTCGTAGAGAAATACCCAACCTAAAGCGGCGTTGATTTGTTCCTCCTCGATTATCAATCTCCTCTAAGACTCCATAATCTATAAGTTTTGGCAGCGAATATTCAATAAATTCTTTTCCTCTGTGTCCTAGTTTTATCAAAATTACGTTTTCACCTATATGAGTACTTCGCATGAAATAACGTAATATTTTGTCCATATCACGCAAATTTTGGTCTAGTTCAGGATCACTACCAGATGTTGACTCAGAAGTTTCTGGTATAGGAGCAGAAAATCCAATTTTTTGCAGTTGAGCTTGAATATCGGATGGCATCCATAATTGATAGTCCTGATCTTTTAATTCTAGTGACTCTACTTTGCAATTATCAAGTTTAACTTGTTCAATTGTTGTTGAGTTAAATAGGCTTAATTTATCAAAGTTACAATTTATGAATTTACATTTATTAATATTAGTCAACTCTAAACTAGATGAAGGAAAGTAACAGTCAATAAAATTAATGCCAGAAAGTTTTTTATCTCTAAGAGCATCACTTCCAAAAGCCATATTTTTTACTTCAAGTCCATCACACTCAAGTTCGCTGAGCATATGTATTACAACATCACTACAATTATGTTGAGTATACGAGGCTTGCACATCCATTGTGGCAACATCTAAGAAAAACTGTACAACTTGAAGTCTGTTTAATTTGTTATTGCGTGAAATAGCTCTAATTAGAGCTTGTTGAGCCTGAAGCGGAAGAATTCCACGTCTAAAAACCCCCCATATATCAGCTTTTGCGCGTTTGTCCATTAAGCGTATTTGTTGAGCAATGCCTTCCCCAAGAAAAAATAAACGAAATTCATCATGATCAAATTGAACTGCATTTGCTGCACTTTGGGAAAGTACTAAAAGTGCATGGCCAAGTATACGTTTTTGAATCTGCTGAATCTGATGAGAATTTTTGCGCATATCCTCATTAAATAGCTCTATGGCTAATTCGAGGTGATCATTGGTTAAATATTCAACCTTACTGCCCCACATTGTTAGTGCTACTGAAGATAAAAGTTCACAATGCTCTTCTACTGTAAGTAGTGGGCTAATAAATTCACCTTGACCAACACGATCCAGCCATTTTTCATTTGCCTCTCGCTCAATAATATTCCTGACAAATACAGAAAAAAAGTCTGTCCCAGATTTATCTAGCTTTTCAAGTGGCATGTCAATAGTGCTGTCTTGAGCAATATCAAGCAATCTTTTAACAAGAATGGCTCTAGTTAGCAAAGCATGATTAGGTTCTAGTCGTTCGCAAACTTTTTGATAGAGGGTTTCAATATTTTTTATAGTAAGATTCCCAAAAAAATGTTTATAATTATCATATATTTTTTCATTTA
>DYPD01000141.1 GCA_020720115.1 Thiomargarita sp.
TTCAGTGAAGTATTTAAAATAAACATAACAAATTTATAGGAATTTCACTATACTACATAAGCCAAGGTCACTACGACAGACAGTACACGAGAAACAAGTGTGTTGAGCATCCATAATGCAAGTGCGGCGATCAGGGCGATGTTTTTGAACATATCTAAGCCTAAACCCATACCACCCCAAGCGGCTTTATCGCTAAAGTCTTGACTAAAATAAGTGTAGAGCAAAAATGAGCAATACAAACTAATTGCAATTAGAAAACCACCAATAATAGAAATAGAACGTCTTAAGGTCACTGTGTTTGTCATTAGCTTGCTCCTTGCCAATTTTCCATAATCCGCGATACATAAGTTTGGGTTTCGGCAATGCGCGGAATCCTGCCTAATTTTGCCACTCGTGTGGGTCCTGCGTTGTAAGCTGCGAGTGCTAAGTCTACTGACTTAAAGCGGTGTAATTGCTGTGATAAATACAGCGCACCGCAGTTTAGATTTTTTGCCGGATCAAAGCGGTCATTTGCTAACAAACCGCAGGTTTCTTGGGCGGTGTCGGGCATTAATTGGGTTAAGCCTGCCATGCCGCGTGGGGATAGAGCGTCGGGGTTCCAGGCTGATTCTTGCGTAATCAGCGCCCGAAACAGCGGCGGATCAATGCCGTAACGTGCCGCAGTTGCATCTGCCAGGGTTTGTAGGTAAAGCCGATCTTGTTGTTCTAAGCCCACCAATTGCGCTAGACGAGTGAAGCTTTGTTGCGGTGTGTTCCAGTGCAAATGGAACAAAATGCCCTGTTGCGTGCGCGAGATGGTGATGCCCGCAAATATCCAAAGGAACATGAACAGCGGTAGCAGCAAGCCAGAACTGATCAGCACACTTTTCCAGTGACGTATGCAATGTTGCAGGAAACGCCAGAGCCAAACGCTGAGTTGCCTGGCGCCGGCAAAAAACGGTGTCCACCCAATATGCCGTAGCGGTGTGGTAGGCAAGCCTTGTTGTTCTGTGGTTGTCATCATCTGGGAGCACCTTTGAATACTGTATCTTTATACAGTAGTTTAATTATTTTGGCCTAAATTGCAAGTTTTTACTGTATTTTTTTACAGTATTTTGGGTGCAAGAAAATGGCATTAGAAACCCCTAATATAAAAACAAAATCAAGGCGTTCTGTTTTATAATGCGTCATTATGCGTTCTATTAACCTTCGTTTTTCAGGAGTTTTCAGCATGTTAAGAAAATCGTTCACCCGCGTACTGACGCACTGCGTAGCTGGTGTCTTTTGCGTGTCTGCGCATCTGGTTCAAAGCGCAGAAACCCCCTTAAACCTTGTGCCAGTGTTGTATCAGACGGTTGCCACTGAACAGCTTGTGGACGGGCAAGTGGAAGCGGTTAATCAGTCCACTTTGTCAGCGCAGACTTCCGGGCAAGTGTTGGAGGTGTATTTTGATGCGGATCAAATGGTGAAAAAGGGTGAGGTCTTGATGCGTTTTAAGGATGCCGAGCAGCAAACAGGGGTGGCATCCGCTAATGCGCAGTTCAATGAGGCTAAAGCACGGGTCAGCGAAACCAATAAAGAGTTTTTGCGCGTGAAAGAGTTAAGCAGCAAAAACGCTTTGTCTCAGTCCAATTTAGACACTGCGGTGGCGAATGCGCAAACTGCCAGAGCGCGTTTATCAGCGGCGGAAGCGGCGGTGCGACAAGCGCAGCAACAATTGGAATATACGGTAGTCAAAGCACCTTTTAGCGGTATTGTGTTGCAACGTCATATTGAAACGGGCGAAATGGCAAGTCCGGGACAATCCCTGATGACGGGTTTTTCTACTGAAAAGCTGCGTATTGTTGCTTCTGTGCCGCAAAACATGATTGAAGCCGTGCGTCAACACAAGCAAGCGCGGGTGTTGCTACAAGCCGCACAAGGCACGCGCAGCATTAATAGCGAAAGCATTACGGTGCTGCCTTATTCAGATGCCGGACACAGTTTCAAAGTGCGTGTGGAATTGCCCGCCAATACGGATGATCTGTATCCCGGCATGTTTGCTAAAGTGGCTTTTGTGACGGGTTCGGAAAAGCGTCTGGTCGCGCCTCTAACCGCAGTGGCGTTTCGCGGTGAAGTGCGTGCGGCTTATGTGGTCAAAGACCCACAAGTAGCGGAAGCAGAATTGGAATTTTCCATGCGCCAAGTGCGTTTAGGCAAAAGCTTCGATAGCGGCATGGTGGAAATTTTGAGCGGTTTGAGTGCGGGCGAACAGATCGCTTATGACCCACTACGGGCATCAGTGCTGTTGAAAGAGCAACGCGCAAAACACAGCGCCGCCTTGCAAGCACAGGCGCACGCCGCGCACTAAAACTGCCAGTTCCTTAAACCCCCGGTTTTTTTATCCGCAACCCTGAGAAAAATCTATGGATACCCCTGCTTTAAACCCGACTCCAGAGGCGGGCAAGTCGCCTGCGCCGCTGGGCATTTCTGGCAGTATTGCCAAAAGCTTTTTAACCACCGAAATCACGCCGCTGTTGGCGCTCATCGGCTTGCTGCTGGGGCTGTTTGCGATTTTCGTTACGCCGCGTGAAGAAGAGCCACAAATTAACGTCACTTTTGCCAATGTGTTCATTCCTTTTCCGGGCGCTACAGCAAAAGAAGTCGAGCAATTAGTGACGACACCTGCCGAACAGGTATTGTCCGAAATCGAAGGCATCAAACATATTTATTCTTTGTCACGCCCAGGCATGAGTATGCTCACAGTGCGCTTTCGCGTGGGTGAAGATCGCACTGACGCTATTGTGCGGCTGTACAGTAAAATTTATTCCAATCAAGATTGGTTGCCGCAAAATCTCGGCGTTGGACAACCCCTGGTCAAGCCCAAAGGCATTGACGATGTGCCTATTGTCACCCTGACGTTGTGGAGCCTGAATCCAGAAAAAACCGAGCAGCAGTTGCAGGAAGTAGCGCACACCATTGAAGCTGAAATTAAGCGCGTCAAGGGCACACGCGAGGTTTACACGGTCAGCGGCACTGAGTCGGTGCTGCATGTGGTGCTTGATCCGGTCAAATTAGCGGGGTATGGCATTGCTATGAGCGATTTGCGCTACGCTCTGAGCGCCACCAACAACAGCAAAGATGCAGGTTCTTTTATCCTGAATAATAAGGAAATTTTGGTACAAGCCGGGCAATTTTTATCTTCAGCAGAAGAACTGGAAAATCTAGTGGTTGGTTTGTTCCAGGGCACGCCCGTGTATTTACGCGATGTTGCCAGCATTGAGCGCGGTGCGGATCAGCCGGAAAAATATGTGTGGTTCGGTACAGGTCCCGCCTTCCATATGCCTAATGAGGCAGAAACCCCGCCGGTTGGCAGTCAGTTTCCCGCCGTCACTGTGGCGGTGGCGAAACAGCCTGGCGTCAATGCCGTGGAGATTGCTCAACAAGTCATTGATCGCTTTGAACAAATGAAAGGCGTGTTTATTCCCGACGACATGCAAGTGACAGTCACTCGCAACTACGGCGAAACAGCCGACGCCAAAGCCAAAAAACTCATCGGTAAACTGGCGTTTGCCACTGGCTTTGTGGTACTGCTGGTGCTGTTTGCGCTGGGCTGGCGCGAGGCGATCATCGTCGGCGTCGCTGTGGTTATCACGCTGCTGGTTACCCTGTTTGCATCCTGGGCGTGGGGCTTTACCCTTAACCGCGTATCTTTGTTTGCCTTGATTTTTTCTATCGGGATTCTGGTAGACGACGCCATCGTAGTAGTGGAAAACATCCATCGCCATATGCAACTGGGCAAACGCGGTTTACTCGAAGCCATTCCCTATGCCGTAGATGAAGTCGGCGGTCCCACTATTCTGGCAACTTTTACCGTCATTGCCGCCTTGTTGCCGATGGCGTTTGTGACTGGTTTGATGGGTCCTTACATGAGTCCGATCCCGATCAACGCCAGCTTCGGGATGTTGATTTCTTTGGCGGTCGCTTTCATCATCACGCCTTGGCTGACTTACAAGGTGTTACGCGGCGTTGAGCACAAACATGCGGCACATGGGCACGATAAAGGCGGCGAAGCAAAAGTTAGTTTTAGTACGAAGTTTTTTAACGCCGTGTTGCGCCCTTTCCTACGCCAGAAAAAAGGCCGCTTCCCGCGCTTTTTCTTAAGTGTAATGATGATTGTACTGATCATCGCCTCAGTGTCGCTGGTCGGCATCAAGCTGGTGGTGCTGAAAATGCTGCCCTTTGATAACAAATCCGAGTTTCAAGTGGTAGTGGACATGCCCGAAGGCACGAGCGTCGAGCAGACCGCGCAAGTTTTGAATGAACTCAGCGAATACCTGTCCAAAATCCCTGAAGTGCATGATTACCAAGCCTATGCGGGCACTGCTGCGCCCATTAATTTCAATGGTTTAGTGCGCCAATACTACATGCGTGAGGGACATTATGTTGGCGACATCCAAGTCAACTTGGTAGACAAGCACTACCGTACCCGCAAAAGCCACGAAATCGCCTTTAGCGTGCGCGATCCGCTACAAGCCATCGGTAAAAAACTGGGCGCAAATGTCAAAATCGTCGAAGTTCCGCCCGGTCCGCCAGTGCAATCGCCGCTGGTAGCAGAAATATACGGGCTGGATCATGCCGGACAACTGCACATTAGCCGAGAAATCCGCGACGTATTTGAAAAAATCCCCGACATTGTGGATGTGGATGACAGCGTAGAATCCCCGCAGCGTAAGCTGATCGTGCGCATTGACCAGCAAAAAGCCGCCCGTTTAGGTGTTTCGCAAGAAAGCGCCGTTGCCGCTATTACCACTGCATTGCAAGGCGAAGACGCGGGCTTTTTGCACAATGCCGATGTTAAATACCCCATTCCGATTCGCCTGGAGTTTTCCGTAGCGGACAAAGCAGATCGCAGTGCGCTGCAAAATCTGCGCGTACACAACCGCGACGGGCAACTGGTGCCGCTTTCAGAATTTGTCAGCATTGTCGAAAGTACCCGCGAAAATGCGATTTATCACAAAGACTTATTGCCCATCACCTACATTACCGGCGATATGGCTGGCAAGCTTGACAGCCCGCTGTACGGCATGTTTGAAATCAGCGCCGCTTTGGAAGGCAAAAAAGTAGACGACAATTACTTGCTTCATCAGTATTTCTTCCAGCCGCCCGCCAACCCCTATCAATTCAGCCTGAAATGGGATGGCGAATGGCAAGTAACCTTTGAAACCTTCCGCGACATGGGCATCGCTTACGCTGTTGGTATGATCTTGATTTATCTACTGGTAGTCGCGCAATTCCGCTCGTACAGCATACCGCTCATCATCATGGCGCCCATCCCCCTGACCATTGTCGGCGTCATGCCTGGGCACGCGCTGTTGCACGCACAATTCACCGCCACCTCAATGATCGGCATGATTGCGCTTGCCGGGATCATTGTGCGCAACTCCATTTTGTTAGTGGACTTCATTAACCAACAGGTAGAAGAAGGTATACCCTTTCAAGAAGCCGTGATTCAATCTGGTGCAGTTCGCGCTAAGCCGATTATTCTCACCGGTTTAGCTGCCATGCTCGGTGCGCTCTTTATTCTTGATGATCCTATTTTCAGCGGGCTGGCGATTTCCCTCATTTTCGGCATTTTCGTCTCCACTCTGCTAACACTCGTGGTCATCCCCGTGTTTTATTACGCACTGCTGTACAAAAAGCTGGAAAAATCTGCTGGATAATTCAACTAAAAATCCGTTATAGACCTTAAAACCACACAGCCTTTTTCTTGAAAGGCTGTGCGGTTTTTTTCATACGGGTAGATGCTTGCTCGAACGGCTTAGCAACAAACAATTTGCACGCCAAAAATCACTGAGCAGACAGTAGGATACGATGCTTTAAGGTTTTCTCTGTCATTTTTAGCTGGGTTTTTAGCTTGCTTTAATGCGCTAGTATGGTTAGCATGTGCGGCTTGAATTTTTCTTGCTGGCTCACTGAATAAAAAAACTGGGAGATTAAACTATGCGCAGAATTTTGATTGCCGGTAACTGGAAAATGAATGGCTCGATTAAAAGCATTCAGTATTTATTGATAGATATTATGAGTGGTATGGATGCGGTAAAACAGGCTGATGTTGCTGTGTGCGCACCCTTTGTTTACCTGAATTTAGTCGCTAATATGTTGCAGGATTCTGGTATCGCTTGGGGCGCTCAGAATCTTTCCGAGCAAAGCGCAGGCGCTTTTACCGGCGAAGTTTCAGCCGATATGCTGAAAGATTTTAGTTGCAAATATGTCATTATCGGTCACTCCGAACGCCGTAGCCTGTACGGTGAAACTGATGCGCTGGTAGCAGAAAAATTTGCTACAGCACGCGCAGCCGGTTTAACGCCTATCCTTTGCATCGGTGAATTATTAGCAGAACGCGAAGCAGGCGAAACCGAAGCAGTGGTTGGACGTCAACTTGACGCAGTAACGCAGCGCAATGGCGTTGCCGCTTTAGCCGATGCCGTGATTGCTTACGAACCAGTGTGGGCGATAGGCACAGGCAAAACCGCAAGCCCAGCGCAAGCGCAAGAAGTTCACGCCTTTATTCGTCAACGCATTGCCGCGCAAGACGCAGGTGTTGCCGGAAAAGTGCAAATCCTTTATGGCGGTAGTATGAAGCCAGATAATGCCAAAGAGCTATTAGCTATGCCGGATGTAGATGGCGGCTTGATCGGCGGTGCTTCTTTGAAAGCTGTAGACTTCTTAGGCATTTGTACCGCCGCTCCCGCTTGATTTAACAGACTTTTAGGCGTTTTTATTCATGAGTGCTTTTTTTCATATTCTGCAAATTCTTATCGCTGTTGGCTTAGTTGTCTTAGTCCTTATCCAGCATGGCAAGGGGGCTGATGCAGGCGCAGCTTTCGGTAGCGGTGCCTCTGGTACTGTGTTTGGCAGCCAGGGTTCAGGTAACTTTTTATCTCGTAGTACCGCAATTCTAGCCGCACTGTTTTTTATCAATAGCTTGGTATTAGCTTATTTCAGTACCCAGGTTGTAAAACCTGTAAGCGTTGTTGGTGATGTGCCGACGAAAGAAGTACCCGCTGCTCCTGCGCCAACTGATTTGCCTCTCTTTCCTGGTAAGGGCGCAGAAATAGCACCAGCAACAAAGCCAGCAGAAGTAGCAGTGCCAACCGCTACTACAGAAGAGAAAGCACCTGTAGAAAATGTGCCTCAGGCTGATGATAGT
This sequence comes from Thiomargarita sp., assembly GCA_020720115.1. Lineage (GTDB taxonomy): Bacteria > Pseudomonadota > Gammaproteobacteria > Beggiatoales > Beggiatoaceae > BB31. Next base: position 7,172 of record DYPD01000141.1, read on the forward strand.
CCCAAGGAAACGCCAACTGATATGCCGGTTGCGCCAGCAGAAGCTGTAACTCCTGCACCGTCAATACCGTCGCCAGAAGTGCCTAAAGAGTAAAAGCTTGTTGCGCGAACCTTTTGTTGTCAGTCGTTCTCAGTTAAAATTTCAATCTTCAAAATGTCTGGCATAACGCTAGACATTTCGCCGATGTGGTGAAATTGGTAGACACGCTATCTTGAGGGGGTAGTGGCGCAAGCCATGCCGGTTCGAGTCCGGCCATCGGCACCATTCTTTTATTTCCCCTTGTTTCATCCTATCCCATAAAGCAAGAATATATAAGGCTTTTACGCTATAGGCTTGATTCATATTGAGTGATTTAGTACAGTGCAATCCCAACATTGACAGTTATCCAGAAACTGCCCTCAAAGAAGCCAGATGTTCTGAAGGATATTTGATTTTTTACATTTAGCGCGAAGCCGCGCAAAGTTTTGGCAGGAAAAAGTATTGATTGTCTTGGCTGTGGGGCTGCTGTATCAGCCAAATGTTCTCGTGCGAAAGCTCCGCGTCGCATGAGTAGTTCCGCACTCTGCACATATGGGCGCAGAGCGCCCATCGCTCGTGCATCCTCCTCGGCGACTCCCCGCCTGGCGAGCCTACCGCAACACCCTCAGCGACGGGCTAATGATTGCCCATAACAAACGGCAAAAATCAAATTCAGATATGCAAAAAGCATTAAAATCAGCAAAACTTACCCGTATATTTCGACACAACTTGCTAAAAGCTATCCGAATGACCAAAACCCCCGCACCCCCACCGCCCCCACTATCTGCCGCGCTAAAACAGGCATTAGGGCAGCAACCCGCCGCGCCGCCGATTCCTGTGCCTAACAAACCGCCGCAGCCGCCACAAACTGACCACGTTCCAAGTGCAGAACAAATAAAAATATGGAAAAAACAAGCAAAGCAAGGTAATGCTGATGCGCAATACAATTTAGGGATTGCATACGCTAATGGGCAAGGTGTTGCCCAAGATTTTGTAGAAGCATTCAACTGGTTTCATAAAGCCGCAGCACAAGGTGATGCACAGGCACAAAACAATTTAGGAGTTCTCTATGCTAAGGGACAAGGCGTTGCTCAAGATTTTGTAGAAGCGGTCAAATGGTATCGCCTAGCCACAAAGCAGGGTAATGCAGGAGCGCAAAACAATTTAGGGGTTCTCTATGCTAAGGGACAAGGCGTTGCCCAAGATTTTGTAGAAGCATTCAACTGGTTTCATAAAGCCGCAGAACAAGGTAATGCAGATGCGCAATACAATTTAGGGGTTGCATACGCTGATGGGCAAGGTGTTGCCCAAGATTTTGTAGAAGCATTCAACTGGTTTCATAAAGCAGCAGCACAAGGTGATGCAAAAGCACAAAGTAATTTAGGGATTGCATACGCTAATGGACAAGGTGTTACCCAAGATAATGCAGAAGCGGTCAAATGGTTTCATAAAGCCGCAGAACAAGAAGAGCCAATGGCGCAACTCTTTCTTGCCTACTTAAAAAAACCAGAACAAGAAACTGATTGGAGATGGTTATATAGTAAGATTCCCAAAAAAATGTTTATAATTATCATATATTTTTTCATT
>DYPD01000142.1 GCA_020720115.1 Thiomargarita sp.
GAGTTGGGGAGTTGGGGAGTTGGGGAGTTGGGGAGTTGGGGAGTTGGGGAGTTGGTAGCGGGAGCAGGATTTGAACCTGCGACCTTCGGGTTATGAGCCCGACGAGCTGCCAGACTGCTCCATCCCGCACCAATGTTTCAAAGCGTGGAACTATACTGGGTCTGTGGGTGTCTGTCAAGCATTAAACCGCCGGTGTTTGAATGAGGAAGCATCTTACATGCTCAAGCGCATGGATAAATCCACGGCGCGTACATGTTTGGTCAGCGCACCAATGGAGATGTAATCCACGCCTGTTGCGGCGATTTGGCGCAGTTGTGCGTCGCTAATGCCGCCGGAGGCTTCCAGTTTGGCGCGCCTTTGGGTGATTTGTACTGCTTCGCGCATCTGTTCTAGGCTAAAGTTGTCCAGCAGGATGGTGTCGGCTGCGGCGGCTAAAGCTTCGGCTAATTCTTGAAGATTTTCTACTTCGATTTCTACGGGTTTGTCGGCGTGAAGCGCACGGGCGCTTGCGATGGCTTGGGTGATAGAGCCGCAGGCGCTGATGTGGTTTTCTTTGATTAAAAATCTGTCGTAGAGTCCCAGACGGTGATTTTGTGCGCCGCCGCAACGGGTGGCATATTTTTGTGCCAAACGCAGACCTGGCAAGGTTTTGCGTGTGTCTAACAAGATCACGCCGGTGCCTGCTAGTAAGTCGGCATAATGTCGGGTTTGGGTTGCGGTTGCTGAGAGGGTTTGCAAGAAATTTAAGGCGCACCGTTCGCCACTGAGTAAGGCGCGTGCTGTGCCGGATAAGCGACATAGGACTTGGTTGGCTTGTATTTGGTCGCCGTCTTGCGCTTGCCAATCAATGACTGCTTGCGTGTCCAGTTGCCGAAACACTTCATTAAACCAAGCTGTGCCGCATAGCACTGCGGCTTCGCGGGTGATGAGTTCTGCGTGTGCAAAGGTATCGGGCGGCAGTAATTGGGCGTTAATGTCGCCCGTGCCTAGGTCTTCTTGCAGTGCTTGTTGAACACGGATGCTTATATCAGGGGGTAACGGAAATGCGAGGTGCATAAAGAAATCATCCTGGTAAAAAACCTGTCAAAACGTAAAAACTTATCACAAAGCAGGTAAAGTGCACTAGGGCAAAACGGTATTGGCAGTTGCCTGGTAGCGGCGGTGCGTAAGGGTTTTATAGCAAAAAACAAGTGAGGTTTACTGTGGATACGGCATTGATGTTTTGGGGGCTGTTGTTTGGTTCTATCGGTCTGGGTTTTTTCATGTACGGCAAAAAGCAAAAAGCCATTGTGCCTTTGGTGTGCGGCTTATTACTGATGCTGTACCCCTATTTTATTTCCAACTCGCTGTTGTTGGTTGGAATCGGGATTGTGCTCATTGCTATCCCCTATTTTATTCGCCTCTAGCGCATCACTGTGTGTTTCATGCGGCGGCGTAGCCCTTCTATCAGGGTGCGATGCACGTCTACTTCGGTGCTGACCGGAATGACTTCAATACCTAGGCGCTTGCTCATCAATTGTAAATGCGTGCGTTGTGTTTCCCATTGTTCGCGGTATTTGATCTGCCCAGTGGCATTGCTGGTATCTATTTCTAACCGAGCGCCGTCGCGGGTTTTAAACAGCACAGTGCCCATATCGGGGATTTCCCGATCTGCCGGATCATCTATTGGAATCAGAATTAAATCATGGTGTTGGCGCAAATAAGCGAGGCGTTGTTCGAGCGAGAGGGTTTCGCGGTTGAAGTCGGCGATGATGATAATCACTGAACCCGTGTGCGTACCATGCGCCAGCTTATCTAGCGCCCGCGCCAAGGGGTCTTCGCGGCGCTTGGAAACACCTGGATAGGTTTGCGTCAGCGCCTTCAACAAGCGCCAAATAGCACGGCGGTCGCGGCTGGGGCGGAAATATTCCAAGCCCTGTGACGCCCCAAACAGCACACCACCCACCCGATCCTGAGAATTGGTTGCCGCCCAGCCCAACAAAGCGGCAGCACGAGCGGCTTGAATAGACTTGAAAGTACCGCGTGTGCCAAACTGCATATGCGGCGCTATGTCTACACAAAACAACACGCTACGCTGGCGTTCCTCACGAAATACCTTAAGATGTGGAACATTGGTGCGAGCAGTAACACGCCAATCCATGTTACGAATTTCATCGCCTTGCTGATATTCACGCACCTCTTCAAAATCCATTCCCTGCCCACGAAACACCGAGGCATATAAGCCGCACAAGACGGAATTGACCGGATGGTGAGAAGCAAAGCCCAGCGTATGAGCTTCATGGCGTAGCTCTAAGAGATCATCAAGTTGCGGGTGGAGCATAGAAAGCGTCCTGTTAGGGCTTTAATTCAAGCGGTAAGTGGATACCCTGCAAAAGCAAAAGCCCTTCAAAGCAAATAAAGGAGGAAATCGCACCAAATTTATTCAAAATACACTTTGACAAGTAGGTCAGTGGGTTAATAAAAATGATCGCAACCTATTCAAACTCTGTCTGCTGGGCGAGAGGTTAGAAGACAGTTTGATGTTTAAGCTACTGGTATCTGGTGGAGAGATAAGATGACAATTTAATCAGTTGATCTTTTGCATTAGAAACTTTTAATCTTGCCAAAGCCTCTAAACCCAGATTGTGATAATGGTTAGCCAGATTGTTAGCGTATTGAATAGAGTTTAACTCATTTAGGAGACTAAGCACCTGTGCTTTGTCTTCGTTAGAGATGTGTTTTTTATTGATAAGACCTTCAATAAAGGATTTTCTTTCGTCTTTTCTAGTCGCCAATTCAGATAACAGGTGCAGAATAAGAATATTCTTTTTCCCGCCCACAAGATCATTGAAAGTGGGCTTGCCAATTTTTTCAGGAGTACCTGTTATGTCTAATATATCATCATAGATTTGATAGGCTATGCCATGATTGTCCGTATAAGTAGTTAAAATCTCAATCTCTTCTGGTGTAGCATGACCTATAATTGCTCCAGTAACAGCCGCCGCCGATAGCAATGCGCCCGTTTTGTAGGTCACCATTTCAATATAATCTGATAGCTCTAAACTCTCTCCATTACCTAGTTTAATATCTAAATATTCCCCTAATGTGGCTAACTGAGCATATTTACCAAACGCAGCAAGAATCAGGGATAATCTTTCATTATCTATAGATTTTGTAGATTTAGCCAATATTTGGTTGAGTTCAAACAAGAGAAAATCAGAGGTGAGCAGGGTAATATTCACGCCATATTTTTTGTATGCAGATAGTTCGCCCCGTCTATAATCTGCGCAGTCAATAATATCATCTTGAAGTAATGCAGCAGCATGGTAAAACTCATACCCGACAGCAATTGCAATTGCATCCGAATAGCTACCGCTAACCGCTTCACAAGATAGCAAACAAAGCAGCCCTCGAATACGTTTGCCTCCGTTGACCACCGCTTCTTTAGCTAAGCAGTGTAAATCAGATTGTTGTTCATCAAAATAGATACTGATGGCGGCATTCGGTTTGTCAATGTATGCTTGAATTTCTTTCATTTTGTTTCCTACTCTTTGGTCTTTAAGCAAGATAATGGGCGAAGACTGCGGGTCGGATTAAATCCTCCGACCCTGATAGTATTTACACCGCGTATTGATTGATTAAAGCTCGGGCGAGAAACTTGCCAGTATAGTCACCTTGCACCATACCCTCATGTGTCAACACCAGCCGACCGTCTTTACGCTCTACATAGCCTTTGGTGGCTAATTCATTGATTTCTTTGCCGCAGAGTGAGTCCAGATTAAAGCCGTATTTGTCGTGGAAATAGCCGTAGTCAAGGAAGTTCAATTTAATACCTAACAAAATATCACGCACTATTTCATCTAAAGCTGTCATGCGGTGTCCTCTAACAATAGGCGTTTCGCCGCGTTCCATTTGCTCGACATAATTGCTGACATCATTGGTATTTTGAAATAAGAAAGAACCCAGCCGACCAAATGCAGAAACACCAAAGGGGAAATAATCTTCGCCTTCCCAAATGCGAGTGGCATGAACATGCTGGTAATTGCCGTTTTTGGTAAAGGTAAAGAAACACCAGGGCAAATAGTTTGCGTTGGCAAACTGATCCATCGCGTAACGCATGAATTCTATTTCTTCTTCATCGTTAGGCAGCGTGATTTTTTCATTGCGCAGGTCTTTGAAATACTGGGTATTGGCATAGAGTTCAGTTTTGTATACTGTGATGCTTTCTACACCGGTTTCTAGCGCACGCTTGACTGTGTATTGCCAGGTTTCCATGCTTTCACCGGCTAAACCGCTCATTAAATCAATATTGACAGCTGCGCCTGTTTCTTGTGCAAAACCAATAGCACGGGTGACTTTTTCTTCAGTATCTTGACGATTAGAGAGCTTCAATACGTCGTCACACAGGGATTGTACGCCCATGCTGATGCGATTTGCGCCAAGTTTCTTGAGTGCATCCGCTTTTTTCTTGATCACTGTAACGGGTTCACCTTCTACAGTAAATTCCAGCATATTGTTAGAATCTAGTTTCAAGTATTTGTGTAAGGTTTCGGTGATTTTACTTAAGCTTTTTTCATCAAGCAAAGTCGGAGTACCGCCACCGAAATAAATTGAACTGATGGGACGTTCGCGTAAACCAAAACGCTCGGAAGATTGTTCAATTTCTTTACAGAGTGCATCTACATAACGATCCATTTCGGATTTGCGGCTACCAGTGACGGTGCGGTAGTAGCAGTAAGAACACTGTTGTGCGCAAAAGGGAATGTGGACATAAATGTTTACGGGCGCGACAGGATAGACCTGTTCTGGTTGAACTTTTTTCCAATGTTGGAAATTAGGGTAGTTGGTGACAAAACCGCGCCGTGAAGGTTCTAAGTTGGCAATAAAACGCCGTCTGGAATCGCCCAGATCGTGTTGACTTTGTGCGACTTCTGGGGTTTGTAGTTCAGCTTGCATGGGGTGTAACCTCGGGTTTGAGAGGGCTGCGCTATTGTTTGCGGCAAAAGCAGCGAAAGATAAATAGGTGTTGGCTATTATAGATGCTTTGCATGAGAAAAAAACCATGCGATTTTTATGTTCTTGCGTGTTTCAATCTACTACTTAAAAAAAACGATAAGCTGGGGTAACGCAAAAACGAATGCTGATGTGTGGATAGTTGAATTAAGTTTGAAACAAATGAAAGTGGGTGTGCTGAAAGTGCTTTTATTCAATGACCATGATGGCATCCATTTCTACTTGAGCGCCTTTAGGTAGCGCGGCAACGCCGACGGCGGCGCGGGCTGGATAAGGGGCTTGGAAATATTCCGCCATGATTTCATTAACTAAAGAAAAATGGCTTAAGTCTGTAAGGAAAATATTGAGTTTGGCGATGTCTTGCAAATCACCGCCCGCCGCTTGTGCAACTGCTTTGAGGTTGTCGAACACGCGACGTATTTGGGCTGCCATATCGCCTTCAATCAGTGTCATGGTTTCTGGTACTAAAGGAATTTGACCAGATAAATAAAGAGTATTGCCAACTTTTACCGCTTGTGAATAAGTGCCAATGGCTTGCGGCGCTTGGTCAGTGCTGATAATGCTACGGAGCATGGATTATTCCTTGAGTTGATAAAGCAGTTGAAATCTAGGTAGAATTGTTATTGTAGAAAGACCCTTAGACGTTTGGAGATAAAAAAGCTGGCAGGTTATGCGCCTACCAGCTTTAGGGGAAATGCCATCAACGTAGGCGTTGTAAACGTTCTTCCGCTAAACGCGCCGTTGCTGTACCAGGAAATTTATCCCGCACATATTCTAACACCTGCCGCGCTTTTGCATTGTTGTTGATAGCATTGTAAGCGTAGCCGATTTTCAACAAGGCTTGAGCGCGTTTGTTGCTATCAGGGTAATTCTCCAGCACTGCGTTAAAATTGCGCAACGCGGCGCTGTAGTCTTGCTTGGCATAAAAACTTTCACCGAGCCAATACTGCGCATTACCTGCGTATTCGCCACGCGGATAGGTTTGCAGCAGGGCTTGGAAGCCCTGAATGGCGCGGTCAAATTGCCCCGCTTGTAATAAATCAAAAGCATTTTGATATAGAGTGTGTTCGCTATCGCCTGCTACTGGGGGAGTACTGTCTGCTGTGCCGTCGTTGGGATTCGTTGTCGGTTCTTGTTCGGAAATCTCTGTGGAATCATCGGTTTCTGTGCTGGTTTGAACGCCGGCTTCAGGCGCTGGATTTTCAGTGTCTGGCAGCAATTTGGCTTCCGTGTCCGTTGATGCAGGTTCTCCTTCTGCATTGGCGGGGACGCTTGCGCTACCGCTTTCCAGACGCGCCAAACGCTGATCGAGATCACTGAAAAAATCGCGCTGACGTTGCGTGAATTCCTCCACACGGTGTTGCAGCACTTCATTTTCACCGCGTACTTCACGCACTTCAGTTTGCAGTTGTTGTAGCAATTGTTCTTGCTCCAACATCAAGCGGGTTAAACGCTGTAACTGCACCTGCCAATCACCTGGCAACATGCCTGGTGTAGGCGCAACCGGTGTTACAGCGCTGCTTGAGACCGCCCACAGGCATAGGCTCAAAGCGAATACACGCATTTATCAACCCTCGCCCAGATACACTATTTCAACGCGACGGTTTAAGCCCCAAGAAGATTCGCTGTGTCCAGCTTCTAATGGGTGCTCTTCACCGTAGCTTAAGAGTGTCATGCGTGATGCGGCAATGCCAGCGATGCTGAGATAACGCTGTACTGCTTGGGCGCGGCGTTCGCCGAGTGCTAAGTTGTATTCACGTGAGCCGCGTTCATCAGCATGACCTTCCAGACGTACTTTCATTTCTGGATGTGCTTGTAAGTAACGCATATGTGCGTCTATCACTGCACGTTGATCGGCACGGATGTCACTGCGGTCAAAATCGAAATACAGCACTTTTTGCGCAGGCGCATCTAAGCCAGCCGCATTGATAGGTAAGCTCGGTGCAGTTTGTCCATCGCCTACGCCGCTGGTGGCGTTGTTGGTGGATTCCATTGCGGTAGGGGTTTGGGTTGCATCGCTGGGCTTGTCGCTGACGCTACTACAAGCACCTAAGTGCAGCGCTAAAGAGGCAAGCAACAGATTTTTAGAAAATGAGGGTTTCAGATACATAGAGATACTCCAGGATTAAGGGGATTTAAGGATTAAGAGGCGACCAAGATGGTTCGCGGATTTCAGCATCGCCAGTTACAGCAAGGCGCTGACGCACCCGCCCGTCTACAGAAACAGCTTGTAAGTGTTGACCAGAGGTATAGATTACCAGACTGCCATTCGGGGCAAAACTGGGAGATTCATCCATGCTGGTTTGACTTAGAATATTCATTTGTCCGTTGCGTAAATCCAACACACCAATACGAAATCCTTGATCACCGCCGTTAATCATCACCAAGCGCGTGCCATCAGGAGAATAGCTGGCGCGAGCATTATAATTCCCAGAAAAACTCACGCGCTGGGCATCGCCGCCCGTTGCGCTGAGCCGGTAAATTTGTGGACGCCCGCCGCGATCTGAAGTGAAGACCAAAGAATTACCATCTGGCGCCCAAGCAGGTTCAGTATCAATCGCTGGATTTGCCGTTAAACGTTGCAAAGAACCGGAGGCTAAATGCAATACATAAATTTCAGGATTGCCGTCCCTTGACAAGCTCAGCGCTAAGCGCGAGCCATCTGGCGACCAAGCCGGGGCGCTATTAAGCCCCGTCCACTGTGCCGCGATCTGCCGACTGCCGCTGGCGATGTCTTGCACAAACACACGGGTACGTTTATCTTCCAAAGACACATACGCTAACTTACGTCCATCTGGCGACCAAGCGGGTGACAAAATCGGCTCTTGTGAAGTCAACATGATTTGTGCGCCCACGCCATCAGCATCTGCAACTTGCAGGCGATAAGTACGTTTTTTCCCCGCGCCCGCTACGGTGATAAAAGCGATACGGCTATCAAATGCGCCCGCTTCGCCGGTTAATGCTTGATAAATCATATCGCTGATGCGGTGCGCGGTACGCCGCAGGTTGCCCTGCTGCGCGGTAAAACTAAAGCCAATGACTTGCGAGCCGCGCAACACATCAAAAAGCTGAAACGCCACCTGATAAAGCGGACCCTGTTGCTGCATACTGCCAATGACCAGATGACGACTACCTACACCGCGCCAAGCAGCAAAATCAATTTGTTCCTGCGTAACCGGACGCTGTGGCATATTCATTTCTGCCAACGGCGCAAAACGCCCGCTACGCGCCAAATCGGCGCTGATAATGCTCGCCATATCTTCTGGCGGCTGCGGTGTCTGCCCTTGTCCGCCAAAAGGCGCGATAGCAATAGGCAAAGCGCCTTCCACGCCTTGCGTGATGTCAATGGTCAAGACTGCCAATGCAGGAGAAGCGCCCAGCAAGAGCGCCAAAGAAAATAAGAGTCTGAAGAGCATATGAAAAACCAAGCGTTAGGTAAAAATACATGATTAAAACCGTCACATTTTAACAGCATTGCTCAAAATATGGTATTCATTCAGCTTGAATTTTCAATAATTCTTCTTAAAGGCTAAAAACAAAAAACCGATTTAAGCCAGGCATGTAGGGCGGGTGCGCCACAGCAACAGAATAAAGCTCAAACATGCTAAAATTGGGCGTATTTCCCTTTAATTTTGTCAGCTATCCAAGACCGCATGAATTAGGTGACAGCCGGTAAATA